>NZ_JBQKLA010000033.1:0-11892 GCF_052116465.1 Collinsella sp. Sow4_D11
ATCCAGGCCCTGGCGTTGACCGGCATCGACCACACCCACGCCGCCGACCCGAGATTGGTGGTCGAGCCTCGCCCCATCGACACCGAGGCGTGCACCAGACGCCCCACCTGGCACCAGCGGCCCTCCAGCGTGCCGTTTCCGATCGAGAGGGTGGTGCCGTCGCTCTGCGACCACGCCACGGCGTATGACGACCATGCTGGGGTCACCGCACCCACCATCGTGTCGATGTCGGTCGCCAGGCTGTTGAGGTGCTCCCACAGCCTGGTGTGGTCCTGCTCAGTGAATCGGGTAGCCGGCATCAGACGCCCTCGCTCTCTGTCGTCAGGGTCAGTGTCATCCCCGCATCGGACACCACGAGCGCCATGTAGGGTGCCGCCGAGTCGATCTGGCACCCGATGCCACCCGCGGCACCGGACGCCATCTGGGCAACCCATGCCGCCGGCAGATCCCAGGTCGTCGACGCACCAGCCGCCAGGGCAGGCCCAGCCTGACTCGCCAGTACCGTGGGGGCCCCCGAGGGCCTGGACGTGCCTGCCAGCAGCGTCAGCGTCGGCGTCGCGGCCGCACCCATCCCCGCCGCCCGCCTACGACGCAGCAGCACCGACCCGGACCTGATCCGGGACGGCAGCGGACCCCACCACGCCCCGCCACGGTTGAGGCCACGGCCCGTCCAGTCGCCCTGATACAGGTCGCTGGTGTCGCTGCGCCACCCCGAACCGCGCCAGGTCCCCGACACCGTCGGCCTCAGCGTCACCACCTCAATCACCGGGGCCGGGGCAGGCGTCGCCCCATCCTCAGGCTGAGGAGGCGGCGGCGGGGGGGCCACCGTGCCCAAAACTCCGACCATCCACGCCTGACCGTCTGAGAGCGAGATCACCGCCAGGTCTGTCGCGTTGGCTGAGGTGACGTGCCGCAGCATCACCACATCTCCCGGGATCCCCTCGACCCGGGCCACACGCCCCGAGATCGAGGTGATCCGAGCCACCGTCATCGTCACCACGTCGCCCCTCCGATTCGTCCACGTAGCACTGTCAGCCCGATCTGGCCGGGTTCCTTCCCGGGGGTGAGCGCGTGAGTCAGCTCCGTCACCCGCCCGACCACGTCCACATCATCAGCGAGGACACGGACCACATCATCAAGCTCTAAACGTGGGTCCGTGACGGCCTGCACCGTGAGGTCGACCGTTTCCCGCTGGATCCGGTCGAGCCGGGTCCGAGCGGCGGCCAAGCACTGCTGCGGGGTCGTGAGCAGCGGCGAGCTGAAAAACGTTGGCACCTGTCCGTAGGCACCGCCCCACCGATACGGCCCCTGCTCGATGGTCGCCAGCTTGCTCACCGGCGCTTCGTCAGCCCCACCAGGCGACGTTGACGCGACCACCGCGTTCGGCCGCCCATCCGATGAGCCCACCTCGACCCGCCGCACCGTCCCACCCACACCATCATGAAGCGACATCGAGGGAGCGGCGGTGCTGGTGGGTGTCGGCTCGACCACCAACCGACCATCCCTCATCCGGAGCACACACCCCCAGCTATCCAGCACCTCGACGAGAGACTCGCGCCGGCTCCTACCCTGCTCCCACACCCGAGCCGCCGAGGTCCGATCGGCAGCACGCACATCGACGCTGCACACCCCAGCCGCAATCGCACGCACCTGCGCAGCGAACGAGCCGGCGGTGCGGGTCGCGATCACCCAGCGCGCCAGATCCAGCCGGCAATCGACTGAATCGGCCTCAACCTTGACCCAGCCGCCGTCCTCCTGCGCTGACGAGATGCGGTACCGACCCACCAGGCACCATCCGACGTCCTCACCCGAGGGCAGCCGGAACCCACGCCGCACCACGAGCTCTTGCCCGGCAGCGGCGAGGGGGTGCCCCGGATCGGTGGGCGCCCAGTCACTCGACACGGTCAGCTCACACGACCCCAAAAGGTTTCCGACACTCGACTCCTTCACCTCGCCCTGGGTCACCTCGACCTGGCCCAGGTACCGGGATCCGAGCCACGACGTCACTTCACACACCGGCTCGATACGGGCCTCGGTGAGGATCTGGGTGACGTCTGGTGCAGCTCTCATGATGCGAGGTCCTCGTAGGCGATGTCGATCATCTGGGGCCAGCGGGCAGCGATCGCAGCCAGGGTTGTCGGGACTGCGAGGGCCAGGTCCCTGAGGGTGTTGCCCTGGGCTGTGGTGTCGGGGGCGGGCTGACCGATGTGCTGCACACTGATCTGGTCGACCGTCGCCGACCCCGGAGCGTGCGAGAACAGCGACCGCTTCCGGGCCCCACACGACACCCAGGCGGTCGGCAGATACGGGCACGTGGGGCGGATCTGCACGAGGGACTGGTCCTGCAGCAAATCGGCCAGCGCCGCGGCCCCACCGGCGGTGTGGATCAGGGTGATCGTCGACGTCGGGAGCATCTCCACGGCGTCGAGGATGATCGGGTCCCTGCGACGAGCCACAGTGAGCGAGATTTGGTTCCGGTCATGCGCCCACTCATCCCACGACCCGATCGTCACGGGAATGTGTCGGCCACGGATCGGGTCGGTGATCACCGGCAGCGCGCTCGGGACAGTCACCGTTGCGGACGCGGCGATGCGCCCGCTGATGACGACGTCGTACCGGGTCGGGTGAGACAACGACGCCTCGTGGTCGATCGCGACCAGAGACGCCGGCGCGGGACGTGGCCGCGACCAGCCACGCACCGGCCGCTCGACGTCGGCTGCGGTCGCCATCACAGTGATCGGCAACCCGACCTTGTCGGCGTCGACGTCGACCCGGAACCGGACCGTCCAGCCAGTGATCGTGGTGGAGATACTCACCATGCGGGGGCCCCTTTCCGGGTGTGGCGTCGCAGTTTGGCCTCGACAACGCGGGTGATGTCGCCCTCGTCGATCCCGACCGACACCACTGGGGTAAGGGCGCGAGCGAGGACGGTAGCGAGTCGGTCCACCAGGGAGTCGACGTCGACCGCGGCCGCGGCCGGTTCGGTCCGCACGATCGAGGCGATATCGAGCCTGCCGGCGTTGAGTGCGTCGAGGACCTGCGGGCCACCGATCCGGGACACCGCCTGCCCGGTGAGGACACCCTCACCACCCATCACCATCGCGAGCCGCTCCCGACGCCCTGGGATCATGCCGCCGCTGTGGAACGACGGGATGTGAGGCACCTGCGGCAGACCCAAGTTTCCAATGACGTTGTTCACCGGCGAGATGACGTTGCTGTTGAGCCAGCTGATCATGTTGCGGATCGGGCCCTTGATCGCGCCGATGGTGCGGTCGACCCCCCCCCGCCCAATTGCCACCATGGCGTCCCAGATACCCACGACCCCATTTTTCATGTCCCGGAACCGGTCAGTGATGAACGACAGACCTACCTTGACTACGCCTTTCACCGCATCGATTCCGCCAGAGAACACGGCTTTGATTGTTTGCCACACACCCGAGACGATCTGCTTGACCCCGTCGAGCGCGCCCCGCCAGTCGCCCTTGAGGATCGACAGAAAAGTTTTGACGATGCCCTGGATCACGCGGAGCACCCCCCCGATCACCCGCATGATTGTGTTGAACACGGTCGAGACGACACTCAAAATCTGCGACCCGTAGGACTGCCAGAACCCACGGATCACGCCGAGAACTCGGGACACCACTGCCGCGATCACGCTCATCACCCGGCTGACCACCATCATGATCGCCTGCATGATCCCGGTCAGGATCTCACGCGCCTGCCCGAGGTAGAGCTGGATCGTCGGCCCCCACTCAGCCCACTTCGAGGCAACAAACGCGGTGATCTGGGTGATGATCGGCATCACGGTGTCGCGTGCCTGCTGGATCACGCCCCAGAACTGCGCCATGGCCGGTTGAATGTAGGTCGCCACCGCGGCCTGCACCGAGGCCCCGAAATCGGCCCAAGCCTGCTTGAGGGTGTCGAAGATTCCGCCGACCTGGGCACCGGCGTCAATGACGGCGTCCATCCACGGCAGGTCAACGTCGGCACCCTCACCGGTGATCGTGCCGATGAACAGCCTGACGGTGTCGGTAATCGGTGAGATCCACTGCGAGATCTGCTGCGCCGCGGCCGCGACCCCGGACCCCATCTGCCCCAGCCAGTCGACCACCTTGCCAGCGGCCGGGATCAAGGCATTGTTCATGAACCCCAGCCAGCGTTCCTGGATCGGGAGCAAACCGGCCCCGATCTTGGCCTTGAGATCGTCGACCTTCGCGGCGTTCACCCGCGACGCGGTCGCCGCACCATCCGAGGTATTCGCGAAATCGCCCTGCACTTTCGAGGTTTGCTTCATTACCAGCGACAGCCGAGCCTGCGCCTTTTCGTGTTCGGTGAGAGGGCGTTTGCCCTTGACGAGGCCCATCGACATCGCCTCAGCCTGCACCGCCGCATCCGACAAGAACACGTTGAATCGCTTGAGAGGCTCCGCTTCCCCGCGGAGCCCGGCCCCGATCGCCGCGATCGCCTCGGACGGCTCAGCGTTGAACGCTGACCCCATATCGGCCGACAGGGTCAGCAGCTTTTGGGACCAGTCGGCCGACTCCGAGTTGGCGAACCCCATGTTCTGCAACAGCCCGCCGACGCCGGCGGCTGCCTCCTGCGCGGCCGACTTCGACATACCCAGGCTCGATGCGGCACTGTCGAAAAACCCCTGCATGCCCGCGGCCGCGTCGCCCCACACGAGGCCCACCACGTTGGCAGATTCTTTGAGATCGGACGCCGCGGTGAGGGAGCCGCCCACGAAATCGACGATGGCGTCCTTGGCGGCACCGATCCCGGCCACGACCGCCCCACCAGCGATACCACCCAGGAATCCGGCGATCCCCGCCGAGGCCCCCTTCAGTTTCCCCGCGAAACCACCGACGGCCTGCTCGGCCTGCTTCGTGCCCTTCTCGAGGCCGCTCGATTCGCCCTCGAACTTCACGGTGAGTGTGCGGTCGTTAGCCATCCTGGCTCCACCCCTTCACGATTGTGTCGAGAGCGGCCAGCCACTCTGTGAGCATCCGCTCCTCATCGGCACGGAGAGTGGGCCACAGCCAGTAGCCGTGTCGGCCTCGGTGAGGCCGGAACTGGGCCGTGGTGGGGCGTGCCCCGCCCCCGAACTCGGCCCCAAAAAATGCTTGACCGGCCGAGGGGTGCCCCGAGACCGCGACCTTCCGCGACCCACCTGACACGATCGCCGGCACCCGATCTGATCGGGCTCTGACCGACACGGCCACGGCCCGCGACAGCGTGTCGTTCGCGGCTGCCCTGATCCGGTCAGCCTCGCGAGTAGCGATCGTTTTCGATGCCTTACGCACCTCGGCGTTCACCTCACGAGGCAGCTTGGAGAGCGTGCGCAGCAGCGGTTTGAGGCCCTCGACCTCGATGCCCTGCCTATAGCCACCGCTCATCGTTGCTCTCTCATCTCTCGTCGGCAGTCGAGGACCGTCGCGATCATCGTCAAGTCCTCAGCCGCCCATTGCGACGGCGTCCCCCCGAACGCCGCCGCCATCAGTGCGATCAGGCGGTGGTATCCGCCTCGGTAGGGTCCGGCAGCACCGGATCGGCATCGAGTTCACCGCGCTGGGTGGCCTCGTCACGGTCGTCGAGGGACTCCAGCGACTCGATCGACGTCAGCCACGTCGCGACGGTCTCGTCGTACAGGCCGAGGCGGGACGCAGCGGCCCACGCCACCCAGGCCATACGCGACAGCGGCATCGATCCATCTGAGCCGACGAACGCTGCCTTGTTGTTCTGCTCCCAGCGGAGCACGTCGGCGGCGATCACCTGCACGGTGAGTGGCTTGCCGTCGACGACGGCCCGGAACCGGCCGGTCGGGATGATGTGCTGGCTCATGAGAACACCGCCGAGCTGTTTTCGGCCGCCTCGGCCTCGGTGAGGGGCTCCGGTGCACCCTCGATCGCAAGCTTGACGCTCACCTTCGAAAATTCACCGACTTCGCCGCCGAGTTCGCCGGGCACGATCCTGACGCGACCCTTCCAGCCGCCCTTGTGGTCACCTGACCAGGGCCGGAAAGCGAACGGGATGAGCTCACCCTCATGCTTGACGAGGTATTCCGACAGGGCGTTGCCGTCGGTCTCTGTGTCGCGGCCGACGAGGTAGCCGAGCTCGAGTTCCCACTCGGTGGGCTCCACCTCCGAGTACGACCCTTTGGGGCAGGCGGTCTTCTCTTTGACGATTTTGGCGTCGGGCGAGAGCTTGACGCTCTTCACTTGGCACTTCACTTGGGTGCCCGGGCTGGCGCCGAGCACGAGATCGATGTTCTTGAAGAACAGCGGCTGGAACATGATAGTTATCCTCCGTAGAGCTGAAGCGTGATGGTTTGGCAGGGCAACTGTTTGCCTTGGATGTCGACGGTGCCGAACTCGGCCTTAGTAACGGTCGCTGCTGCGCAGATCCCGCCGAGGGACTGATCGGCCTGGATCGCGAGCTGCAGAGCGACCACCACCTGCGGCCACAGAGCCTGCAACCGTTCGGCGGTGGCGGTGTCGTTGGTGCCGGGCCGGCCCACGACGACCAGGACCGGCCACTCCCACCGATCGAGACAGATCGAGTCGATCGGTTCCCGCCAGGACGGCATCCCGACGATCAGGAACTGCTCGGGTAGCGGGCCGTGTGGTGCGGCCGGGTAGGCCACGATCCCACTGACCACCGAGCCGAAGACCTCGACGATCCCGACCCGCACCCGCTCGAGGTTGATCATCCGAACACCAGCTTGCGATAAGGGGCGATGAGGGTCTCGATGTCGCGGTCGACCGATGCGATCCGGGCGGGGCCGAGCTCAGTCATCCCGATGAAACCGTCGGGTGAGTTGCGGCGGGCGAGGTGACGAGCGACGAACAGGCGCACGGCCTGGACCAGCGCGGCCGGCGCTGGGCCCTCTGCTGGCACGCGGCACCGGCTGGCGATCCAGGACTCGGCCGCGAGGCGGTATGTCTCGACGGTCGAGGGTGATTCGTCTGGGAACCATCCGGCGACCTGGCCGGCGCTCGTCACCTCACGGGTCATGCGGTCGCGACCTCCACCTTCGCGAACGCGGTCGCGTCGAGCACACCGAACGCGAAATATCCGCCGTAGGCGACCTCGACACCCAGGATCGACGGCTCCACGGCCTGCAGCAGACCGATGCGCTCCTCGTAGGCCTCAGCCTGCGACGAGCGACCAATAATCATCGTCCCTGCCGGCAAGCCGGGAGCCATCACCCGCTTGATGTCGAGAATGTCGCCGTCGAACGCGGTCGGGGACGACGCCCCAGCCTGTTGCAGCAGGGTGCGGTTCGCGGTGAGCATCGAGCCCAGCGACCCCCACATATCGACCGACGTCCAGATGGTGTTCGGCAGCCTGAGCGAGCTGGCGCGCTGGGTGCCGTTCGCGGTGACCGCCATCACAGCCGAGCTGTACAGGGCCTTGATCCAGGCCTTGAGGTCTTCCCCGGACGCCTTCGGGATCGTCGTCTTTTGGGTGATCGCGGCCGCGAACGCCTGCGCGGCCGCGTCCTCGGTCTCGACACCGTATACGTCCTGCAGATCCGTGACGATCGCGTTCCACGCGCTGGGGTCGGTCCAGTCGATGTCCTGACGCGAGATGTTGAGCGCACCGCCGTAGGTGTCCTTGCTGAAATCGATCGATCCGACCTTGAGCTGCCGGGACGGCAGCTCGGACTTCTCCGCCGCCTGCTTGCCCACCTGGGTGTGCTGGGTGATGACCGGGCGGGAGAACTTCTTGCCGCGCACGGTGCCGAGCGGCTTGATGCCGATCGACGTCAGGAACGGTCGGGCCGCGTCCAGATCGGACAGGATCTCACCGACGATGTCCGCCGGCAGCAGACCGGGGGTCTCAGCCGTGGTCTGCTTCGCGAGGGCGCGGGCCTCGGGCTCGATGGAGCGGCCGAGAGCCGACTCGGCACGCTGGCGCGCGTCGAGATCCGGTTCGGTCGACCGCGTGCCGCGGCCCGCGAGGTAGTCGACCAGGAAATGACCGGCCGAGGGGTACTTGTACTGCCGCTCCTGGACGCCGAGCGGGTGACGATCACCCTTGTCCTTGCGGGGGGCGGTCGGGATGGCCTGCGACACCGTCTCGGTGTGCGCGGCACGGGTGGCCTCGAACTCTTCGAGGGGCTTGATCTGGGCGTCGAGCTCCTCGACGCGCTGCCGAGCGGCGGTGATGTTGCTGCGCTCAGCGTCCACGAGGTCACGGTTCTCGGACTCGATCTGAGCGAGCAGCTGGTCGATGAACTCGAGCTGCTGCTGGCGCTGCGCGAGGAGACGAGCCAGGACGGGGTTCATGATGGGGGGTTCCTTTCGAGACGATCGATTGATGTTCGTCACGTGGTGGCCCGTCCCGACCTGTCGAGTGGTGGCCTGATGCTCCGGCCCGACCGGTCATCGTCTCCGGCATGACGACCTTGGAATCAGGTAACCACGTCCTCGGACAAAAACGAGACGCCCGGGCCGAGCTCAGGGACGGCGTGAGGCCAGCCAGTTGCGCAGCGCGGCGACCTCAGCCGACCTCCGCACCGGCTTCCCGCCACCATCAGGCAGCGGCTCACGCGACCGCACCAAAGACACCTTCGCGCCGGCATACGCCGGGGTCGGAGTGAGAGACACTTCCAGCAGCCGTGCCTCGATCCGCTTCACCCACATCAGCCCATCGTCGTCGAGCTCACGTTCATCCTCGATCGACGCGAACCCGACCGACAGGCCGGTGAGCATCCCATCACGGGCTTTCCGGGCGGCGGTCATCGCGAGATCGTCCTCGATGTCGAGTCGCCACACCACATCGAGACCATCGTCGGTCTCGGTCCACCGCTCCGACACACCCACCGGGAACGAGCGGTTGTCGTGCCACAGCAGCAGCGGGAGCTTCCGAGCGGCCTCGCGGATCGACTTGGCGAACGCCCTGGGCTGGATCTGCTCCATGTACCAGCCGACGTCCTGCCACTGCCCATACGGCACCGCACGGCCCTCGAGGTAGCGCAGCGACTCCGTCGCGTCGACGTCACGGAACTCGAGCCCGGCGAACGTGCGCACCTCCGGCGCTGACAGACATACCTGGTCACTCATGAGAGCCCTCCTAGCCCTAGCCACTGCTGCCCCTGCTCCACCGTCAGCAGACCGACCCCGATCGCCTTCTCGATCCACGCGACGTCGGTGGTCATGTCGTCCGCGAGGATCTCGCGGGTCGCGAAACGCAGCTCCTGCCCATAGGGCAGCCACGCCGCACCCCAGATCTGCTCGAAATCATCGGTGATCGGCCCCACCGTCTGCCGCACCAGCGACAGGAACATCGGCCCCACCGACTTGTAGGTCAGGCCAGCGGACTCACCACCCACCCAGAACGCATCGAGATTGAACATGTTGGCGACGTCCACCAGCGACAGTTTCCGGGCCTCGACCATCTGCGAGTCCTGCGGTGACCACGCCAACGGCGTGATCTTCGTCCCTGCCGGCAGAAACGCCGGCTTCCGCTCCTGAAATTTCTCCAACCACCGCTCAGACGCAGCGTCGGCCTCCTCCTGCGACAGATCCGGGTTCGGCGTCTCGATCGCCACAGACGGCACCGCCGACACGTCCAGCATGTCCGACTCGTACCGGCCCTGCCGCTCAATCCGCGCCCACGTCGTCAGATGCTGCTCAACCACACCCACCCCACGGGCGGGCTCCCACTCGTCACCACCACGCCGCACATGCACCACGTCCGCCGACGACACCCGACGGCCACGCACCCAGTAGGCCACCTCGCTGGTCTCCGGATCCCGAGTGATCGACACCCACGACGCAGGCACCCACGACGCCGCTAGCGGATACCCGTCCTGGCCCCGCACCGTGATCAGATGCACCGCGTTCCCGTGGACCAGGTAGTCCTGCACCTGCTGACCCACAAACCACGCCCGTGCCGTGTTCGGCGTCGGATCCGGGCACTGCAGGAACCGGGAGCGAGGCAACACCTGGGCCCCCCGGTACGCGTCGAGCGACATCTGACGGATCAGACCCACCGTCACCTGAGCACACCGCGCCACCGCCGGCACCGCCAACACCGACGCGAGCCCCACCTGCACCGCACCAGGAGCCGGGAACGTCAGCACGACGCCTCACAAAACCTGGAAACGACGCGGCTCGGCAGCGAGTGTCGGCAGATGATCCACACACCAACCAGCGAGCGTGTGAGACTCCAACGGCGCGATCGGGCCACGCTCAGCCACCCACACACCACGACCCCACTGAGCCGCCCCAACCGCTCGACGCAACGACCGCTCACCGAGATGGAAGACGGCCGGGTCCGGGCGCTGCTCGAGCCCGGAGCGGAGACGATGGCAGGCTGCTGCATAGTCCGATGCTGACACGCGCACCAGACACCGCTCGACGTCCATCTTCCGGTCCACCATCTCGGCCGCGATCGCGTCGCCGAGATCCCGATCCCCCTTCGTCGACCGCACCGCGACCGCCGACCCAGCCCACCGCTCCACCACATCGACGGCGGCCCGCACCACCCACCGCACCTGCTCACGTTCCTCGATCACCTCAGTGAGCAGCACCCCATCGGTGCGCCGCCACGCCGCCGAGACCGACGCCTGCCGCAACTCCGGATCAGCCGCCACACCAAACCCCACCCGCACCCGCTCAGGGATCCTCACCGCACGCTGCTCAGCCCTCCGCCACGCCGTCCCATCGATCACGAGCTCATCCTCAGACGAGTCCTCATCGATCCCGCCATACGCCCGCAGCCCCTTCGGCAGGCTCTTCGCGAGCTGCTGCTCGACGTAGGCAACGTCGAGACCGAACCCGGCCCGCGGATGCGCCGCCAGGATCTCCTCGAGCAGCCGGGCACGCGGCACCTTCTGCACCGGCACACCATCGATCTGGTCGTCGATCGCCCACTCGAAGTACGCGATCCTCGACCTCGGGTCGCGGGTCGCTTCCCGCCCCACATGCCGCGCCCACCGCAACGCCGTCGACCTCTCCGACCCCGCCGCCGTCATCAACCACGCCTGCCCAGGATGCACCGACCACGCCGGCTCATACCCGGCCTGCACCAACTCCAGCTGCGGCAGCGAAAACGACCACAACTCGTCCACGAACACGAGCGCCGGGTCCTCACCGTGCATCACATCCTCAGACGGAGCGAACGGCAGGAACGCCGACCCCCACGGCCACACGAGCTCCTCGAACGAGTGCGACACCTTCCGCCGCACCCCAGGCAGCGCCATTAGCGGCCGAGTCGCATCAAGCCACCGACGCCGAGCCGAATCCCGCTGCTGTGCCGTCAGCCACGCCACCGCCGGATCATCCTTCTGCCCACACACCCGAGCAGCCGCCGGCGGAATCAGCGTCGTCTTCCCCGCACGCCGCTGCACCACAACCATCACCGTCTGATACCAGGGGCCACCCGTCACCGGATCCACCTCACCCGCCACACCAGCGGTGTACCGCTGCCACGGAAACATCGGCTTCCCCAGCAGCGCCGAGATCTCCGCCATCGCCGCACCATGCGACGCACGCTCAGCCGATCTCGCCGTCGCCCACAACGGGGGCGCGCCCCACTGCTGCTGCCAGCCGATCCGCGACGCTGTCGCCCGATGCTGCTTGCTCAGCATCTGCACTCACCCCCTCACCCGACGAGGAGGGCAGTTTCGCGAGCAGCTGCTCCAACCGCTGCGACGCCCGCAGCCACAGCCCCGCATCCTGCATCCGCTTGGCCGAATCCACCAGGTCCGCCGCCGATCGCGCCAGTTCAGCCGTCATCGCTCCCGATCCGTCGAGATCTCCCAGCTCAGCGACGATTCGCTCGACCGCGGCCCGGGTCGGCCGGGTCGCCCCGATCTTGGCCCGCGGGGACCGGAACATGGCGGGTTTCGACGTCATGTCGGGTCCGAGAGAGAGAGAACGGGCG
>NZ_JBQKLA010000034.1:0-11193 GCF_052116465.1 Collinsella sp. Sow4_D11
TTCAACTCCGAGCGGGCAAGCGACGCGCTCGGTGGCGCGACACCGGACGACTACCGGTCGTCGCTGGGGATGGCCGCGATTTAGCGGTCCAGGAAATCGTCCGCAGTCCCCAATCCTGAGCGGGATGCGCTTTCCGCTTTAGGGGCGCTTGGGAAAATGCGACCCGGAATGACGTGAAATTACGGGACATGCTTTCCGGTTGGGCCCGCTGGCGGAAAATGCATTCCATTATTGAGCAAAAAAACGGGATGCGCCTTCCGGCGCCTGCCTTCGGCGCGCGTGCACATCTTGGCGTACCATCTCGGGTGTGCCCGCCCAGACATTACTCCTACTTTTGCGCCACTTTGCAGACCGTTCGATCGGCTGTCCGTGTGCGCGGGTATACTCAAAACGATACTTTTCCTATGCAATACGATGCGGGTTCGCCCTGCACGATTCGAAGGGGGCCGTGATGGAGAGGATACTCGGCGTTAATCTCTCTGGCTGGTTTATTCCCGAGCCTTGGGTGACCCCGTCGCTGTACGCGGCGACAGGTGCGTCCAATGCGGCGGAACTGCAAGAAGCCATGGGCACTGCTGCCTATAACGAGCGCATGCGTCGCCATTATGAGACATTCGTAAGCGAAGATGATTTTCGCCGTATGGCGCAGATTGGTCTCAATGCCGTGCGTTTGCCGGTGCCCTGGTATGCCTTTGGCTCGCAGGAGTCCGATGCGTCCTACATTTCGGTTATCGACTACATTGACCGTGCAATTGAGTGGGCTGCCAAGTACGACATTCGCGTGCTGCTCGATCTAGCGACTGTGCCCGGTGGCCAGGGCGATTCCAACGATTCGCCCACCACGCCGGAGGCTGTTGCCGAGTGGCATTCGTCCACCAACGGTCGTCACGTTGCGCTCGACGTGCTGGAGCGTTTGGCCGATCGCTACGGCGAAGCCGAAAGCCTTCTGGGCATTGAGCTGCTGGATGCACCTCGAATGAGTGTCCGCAAGAGTCTCTTTACCATGACGGATGGCATTCCGGCCCACTACCTGCGCAATTTCTATCGCGATGCCTACGAGCTCGTCCGTTCGTATATGCCCGAGGATAAGATCGTCGTCTTTTCGTCCTCAGGACATCCCGGCGAGTGGAAGCATTTTATGCGCGGCGCCAAGTACAAGAACGTCTACATGGACCTTCACCTGTACCATTACCGCGACGAGCATGCGCTCGACATCACGAGCCCCCGCGGGCTGACGACGGCGATTTCGCGTAACAAGCGCGAGCTTAAAGAAGCGATTTCAACTGGGTTCCCCGTGCTGGTGGGCGAATGGTCGGGCGCGGCGATCTTTGCCAACTCGTCGGTTACGCCCGAGGGCCGCAATGCCTACGAGCGCGTGTTTATCGCCAACCAGCTGGCTTCGTTTGCGCCGGCTGCCGGTTGGTTCTTCCAAACGTGGAAGACCGAGAAGCGCATCGCAGCATGGGACGCCCGCGCGGCGCTCGGTACGCTCGAGCGCGGCATGATTGAATAGGTTGATATGACGCAAAACAGCGCCCGTACGGGCAAACTCTATGTGGTCGGAACACCCATCGGCAACCTGGGCGACCTGTCTCCGCGCGTTGGCGAGGCGTTTGCCGCCGCCGATGCCATCTGCTGCGAAGACACGCGCGTGACCTCAAAGCTACTGATGCACCTGGGAATTTCCAAGCCGCTTGTCCGTTGCGACGAGAATGTGATCGCCAGCCGCGCCACCGGTCTGGTCGACCGCCTGCTGGCGGGTGAGACCCTTGCCTTTGCCTCGGATGCCGGCATGCCGAGCGTGTCCGATCCCGGCCAGGCGCTGGTCGAGGCGGCGCGCGAGGCCGATGTGCCCGTCGAAGTTATTCCCGGCCCCTCTGCTTGCGTCACGGCGCTCGTATCGTCCGGCATTCCCTGCGAGCATTTTTTCTTCGAGGGCTTTTTGGGCCGAAAGCACGGCGACCGCGTACGCCGTTTGCAGCGCCTTGCCGTGGTGCCCGGCGCGCTCATCTTCTACGAGTCTCCACATCGCATCGTGGCGACGCTCGAGGCCGTGGCAGAGGTCTTTCCCCAACGTGAGGTTGCCGTCTGCCGCGAACTCACCAAGCTGCACGAGGAGGTCTTGCGCGGGCCCGCCGCCCAGCTTGCCGAGAGGCTGCGTGCTCGCGGCGAAGTAAAGGGCGAGATTGCGCTGGTCATTGCGCCACCGAGTGAAGACGAGGAGACCGGCATCGTGCCGGTTGGCGCAGCGGCAGCGGATCCCGATGAGGCCCTGCGCGCGGATATCCGTGTCGCGCTCGAGGAGGGGGAGCCCGCCTCTGCGGTGGCCAAGCGCCTGTCTCAGAAGTATTCACGCCGCAAGCGCGATGTCTATGCCATGGTGCTCAATATGCAATAGATGGAGGATATCCAGCCCTTGCGTTAGAATCATCCCCTGTATGCAACGTTTTTCTGGAGGACAAACCCCATGGATCACAGCAAGCCTTCGTTCTTTATCACGACGCCCATCTACTACGTCAATGCCGATCCGCATCTGGGCACGGCTTATTCCACCATCATCGCCGACGTCCAGGCTCGCTATCGTCGCTCCGCCGGCTATAACGTCAAGTTCCTGACCGGCATGGACGAGCACGGCGAGAAGGTCGCCGAGGCCGCAGCCAAGCATGGCATGACGCCGCAGGAGTGGACCGACAGCCAGGCTCCGCACTTTAAGGAGCTTTGGAGCAAACTCGAGATCTCCAACGACGACTTCATCCGCACCACCGAGCCGCGCCAGCATCATGCGGTGCAGTATCTGTGGGAGCGCATGAAGGAGTCTGGCTACCTGTATAAGGGCAGCTACGACGGTTGGTACTGTGTGCCCGACGAGACTTACTTTACCGACACACAGGTCCAGAAGGGTGACGAGGAGTACGGCAGCGTCGGCCAGCACCTGTGCCCCGACTGTCATCGTCCGCTCGAGCGCGTGCAGGAGGAGTCCTACTTCTTCAAGCTTTCCGCTTTCCAGGACAAGCTGCTCAAGCTCTATGACGAGCATCCCGATTTCGTCGAGCCTGCATTCCGCATGAACGAGGTGCGTAGCTTTGTCGAGGGCGGCCTCAACGACCTTTCCGTGAGCCGTACGAGCTTTGACTGGGGCATCCAGGTTCCGTTCGATGAGGGCCATGTGACCTATGTGTGGTTCGACGCGCTACTCAACTACATGACGGCTGTCGGCTACGGTGTCGACACCGACGAGGCCCGTGCCGAGCTGGCCTATCGCTGGCCTGCGCAGTTCCACATTGTGGGCAAGGACATCATTCGCTTCCACTGCGTCATTTGGCCCGCTATGCTCATGGCCATTGGCGAGGCTCTGCCCGAGCACGTCTTTGCTCACGGCTTCCTGACCGTGCGCAATGCCGAGACTGGCAAGGCCGAGAAGATGTCCAAGAGCCGTGGCAACGCCATTGCCCCGCAGGATGTTATCGACATGCTGGGCGTCGAGGGTTATCGCTACTACTTTATGACCGACGTGGTCCCCGGCACCGACGGCGCTATCAGCTTCGATCGCATGGAGCAGGTCTACAACGCCGATCTCGCTAACAGCTGGGGCAACCTCATCTCGCGTTCGCTCAACATGAGCGGTAAGTACTTTGATGGTTGCGCGCCCGCCAAGCCCGCATCGTTCGATGCGTTCGATAACCCGCTGGCAAAGATCGCCGATGGCCTGGCCGAGCGCTACATGGCCAAGATGGACGTGCTCGATTACGGTGGAGCCAAAGACGAGGTTATGGAGCTCATCCACGCCGCCAACCACTACATCGAGGACTCCGAGCCCTGGGCACTTGCCAAGGACGAGGCCAAGGCCGACGAGCTGGCGTTTGTGATCTACAACCTCCTCGAGGCCATCCGCATTGCCGCTCACCTGCTGATGCCGCTCATGCCCCAGACTTCTACCGAGGCCCTGCGCCGCCTGTCGTGCGAGGACGAGGCCGCGAGCGACGATCTCAAGGGCATTTGCGCTTGGGGTCTGCTTGCCGGTGGTCAGCCCGTCGAGAAGGGTGAGCCGCTGTTCCCGCGCCTGGGTTAAGACGCCGCGCGCCATATCGGCAATCTGCTGTTTAGGTGTAAGGGCATGGCCGCAACGGTCCATGCCCTTTTGTTTCAAGACGCCGCCACCATGCTAAGGAGGCAACTATGACAACTTCGCCTTTGGCAAACCCCACGGCAACAAGGGAGCTGCTGGAGGAGTTTGGCCTTGCGACCAAGCATCGCCTGGGCCAGAACTTCCTGATCGACAACCATGTGATCGAGCGTATTTGCGAGCTTTCCGAACTTGCGGGCGATGAGCGCGTGCTCGAGGTCGGTCCGGGCGTTGGAACGCTCACGCTTGCGCTGCTTCAGGAGGCGGCGTGCGTCACGTCGATTGAGGCCGATCCCGAGCTCGAGCCGGTGCTCGATGCCCATGCCGCCGACTATGCCAACTTCCGCTTTATCATGGGCGACGCGCTCAAGGTGTGCCCGGAGCAGATTGAGCGGGCCGCGGGCGGTGAGCCGACGGTATTTGTCGCGAACTTGCCCTATAACGTGGCAGCGACGATCATTCTGCAGTTCTTCCAGACGATGCCCGCGCTCAAGCGCGCCGTCGTCATGGTTCAAAAGGAGGTTGCCGATCGCATTGCCGCAACGCCGGGCAACAAGACCTACGGCGGCTATACGGCAAAGCTCGGCCTGTATGCGCAGGTGACGGGTCGCTTTGAGGTGCCGCCGCGCTGCTTTATGCCGGCGCCGCATGTGGATTCGGCCGTCGTGCGCATCGACCGTGTCGACGGCGTAGCGCCCGAGGGGCTTGATCGCGAGTTTGTGGCCCGCGTGATTGACGCTGCGTTTGCTCAGCGTCGCAAGACCATCCGCAATTCCATGAGCGCCAACGGCTTTGCCAAGGACGTGCTCGATGCCGCCTTTGAGGCTTGCGGCATCGCGCCCACCACACGCGCCGAGACGCTTGGCGTTGCCGATTTTGTCCGTCTGGCTCAGGAGCTAATCCATGATGCCTAATGACGAGCGCGTGACGTTTACCAAGAAAAAGAAAACGGTTGCTTGCCCCGTGCCCTTGGCGCCGCTTGCCGATACGCACGCGCACTTGCTCTCGTTTTGGGGCAAGGAAGTACCCGAGACGCTTGTGCGCGCCAAGGCTGCAGGCGTCGACCTGTTGGTGACGATCTTTGATCCCATTGCCGACAAACGCAGCGTGACGGACTATAGCGACTGGCTGGTGCGCGAGATTTTGCCGATGCGGGATATTCCGCAGATAAAGTATCTCGCCGGTGTGCACCCCTATGGTGCACCGGACTATACCGATGACATTCATGCACAGGTCGTTGCTGCGCTTGATGATCCCTTATGCGTCGGTATCGGCGAGATCGGTCTGGACTACCACATGGATTACGACGACGACATCGCGCCGGCGCCCCACAGCGTGCAGATCGACTGTATGGCGCGCCAACTCGAGGTTGCCGTACGCCGCAATGTGCCGGTAGAGCTGCATCTGCGTCATGAGGACACGGACGAGGAGCGCTCCTCGCATGTGGATGCGTACAACGTGCTGCGCGAGGTGGGTGTGCCTCAGGCCGGTTGCGTGCTGCACTGCTTTGGCGAGGATCGCGCCACGATGGAGCGCTTTGTGGGTTTGGGCTGCTATATCGCCTATGGCGGCGCGGCCACCTTTAAGCGCAACAATGATGTGCGCGAGGCATTCGCGGCGACCCCGCTCGATCGAATGTTGTTCGAGACGGATTGCCCGTATATGGCTCCGGAGCCCATTCGCGGTCTTGAGTGTGAGCCGGCAATGATTTCCATCACGGCAAACGCGCTGGTCAACGACCGTGTCGATCGTACTGGAGAGAAAGCAGAGGCAATTGCGCAAGCTGCGTGGGACAATGCCTGCAAACTTTTTCAAAAATAGTTCTTGCGTTCACGGTGGCGCTCCGTTATTCTAATTCCTGCACGCGGGCGTGGCGGAATTGGCAGACGCGTACGGTTCAGGTCCGTATGGGGGCAACCCCATGAAGGTTCAAGTCCTTTCGCCCGCACCATTGATTGAAAGAGCTCCCAGCAATGGGAGCTTTTTTGTTATGGGCCCATCGCAGGGACTTGAACCTGCGAAGGAGCGAGCGTCAAGAAAACGCGGAGCGTTTTTAGCGAGCTGGCGAGTCCGCCGGCAGGCGGGCGAAGCCGGTGCGGATCCGCGCAGCGGATACGCGGACGTCCTTTCGCCCGCACCATTGATTGAAAGAGCTCCCAGCAATGGGAGCTTTTTTGTTATGGGCCTCCTGATGGTGTCACATGGCTGCTTTGTGCGGGTATCCTAGTGCCAACGTGTGCCCATCGGAGGAGAGACCATGCTGTTATCCGGTATTATCGCTGCCCTTACGAGCCTTCTACTTCCCATCATCATTTTGTTGCTACTGCTTCCCAACGCCTGCTATGTCGTTGAACAGCAGCATGCTGTGATCATCGAGCGCCTGGGCAAGTTTAACCGCATCGTCAACGCGGGTTTCCACATGAAGGTGCCCGTGATCGACCGCAAGGCCGCCACGGTGAGTCTGCGCACCATGAAAAACGGTTTTGGGATCGACGTTAAGACCCAGGACAACGTGACTATCGGCCTTGAGGTCTCTGCTCAGTACCACGTGAGCTATGACATGGGAGCCGGCCCGGCAGATTCGGGCATCTACAAGAGCTACTACATGCTGCAGGAGCCCGTCGACCAGATGCGCGACTTCATTACCGATGCCCTGCGCTCTTCCATCCCTGTCTATACCCTTGATGAGGTCTTTGCCAAGAAGGATGACATCGCCAAGGACGTCAACGCCACCGTATCCGAGCAGATGGCCGCCTACGGCTTTACCCTCGTGTCGACGCTCATCACCAAGATCGCGCTGCCGACCGAGGTCGAGAACTCTATGAATGACATCAACGCCGCCCAGCGTAAGCGCGCTGCTGCGCAGGAGCTCGCTGAGGCCGACCGCATCAAGCGCGTTACCGAGGCGACCGCCGAGGCCGAGGCAATGGAAAAGGCGGGCGAAGGCATCGCCAACCAGCGCAAGGCCATCGCGCTGGGTATCAAGGATTCGCTCGAGATTATCCAGGAGACGGGCGTCGGCAACGATGAGGCCAACCAGCTGTTCATGTTTACGCAATGGTCCGAGATGATGACGGAGTTCGCTCGCACGGGTAAAACATCGACGGTCGTGCTGCCGAGCGACTTTTCGCAGTCGGCCTCTATGTTCGAGCAGATGCTGACCGCCGGCAAAGTTCAAAACGATTCGAAGGAGTAGGCGCGCGTGAAGTGCACCGTTGTATGCGTCGGTAAGCTCAAAGAGCGTTTTTGGAAGGATGCCTGCGCCGAGTACACCAAGCGCCTGGGCGCCTATGCCAAGGTGGATATGCGCGAGGTGGCCGATATCGACCCGGCCAAGGCGGGCGGCGTGGATGCCGCGCGCGACAAGGAGGGAGCGGCGATTCTTGCAGCCCTGCCGCCCCGAGCGCATGTGATCCTGCTGGCCATTGAGGGCAAAGAGCGCTCGAGTGAGGAACTCTCGGCGCGGCTCGATGATCTTATGTTGCGAGGCAACAGCGACATCGCCTTTGTGATTGGCGGATCGGACGGCGTGAGCGACGATGTTCGCTCACGAGCTGACGAAATGCTCAGCTTTGGACGCATTACCTTGCCGCATAACTTGGCGCGCGTGGTGCTGCTGGAGCAGGTCTACCGCGCCTGCAAGATTAGCCGTGGTGAGCCGTATCACAAATAGGTCGGCAACACGAAACAATGCCGTGGGACAATAGCTCTCGATTTGAAGAACCTGTCTGAGAGGACTATGAGATATGAAGATTGGATTTGTCGGTTTTGGCAATATGGCGAGCGCTATGGCCGATGGCTGGATTGCCGCCGGTGTGGCTGCGAGCGACATGTGTGCCTGCGCGGGCCGCTACGATGCCCTGGTTGAGCGCTGTGAGGCGCGTGGGATACTTGCCTGTCGTGATGCGGCGGAGGTTGTCGCTGTATCCGATATCGTGGTTGCTGCGGTCAAGCCGTACATGATCGAGAAGGTCTTCGCTCCGCTCAAGGATACTCTTGCCGATAAGGTCGTCCTTTCGGTCGCCTGGACTTGGGACAGCGCCAAGTGGGAGCAGGTTCTGCCGGGTGTCGCGCACATCTCGACGGTCCCCAATACACCGGTTTCGGTGGGCGAGGGCGTCATCGCCTGCGAGAAGTCCTCTACGCTCAACGGCGAGCAGCGTGCCGTGGTCCTCGACCTGCTCGGAAAGCTTGGCACTGTCGTTGAGCTCGATACGAGCTTGCTGTTTGTGGGCGGTACCGTGGGCGGTTGCGCCCCGGCATTTGTTGCCATGGCGATTGAGGCCCTGGGCGACGCGGCCGTCAAGCACGGCATTCCGCGCGCTGACGCCTATCGCATTGTGAGCCAGATGGTTCTGGGTACGGCGAAACTGCAGCTTGCAACTGGGCAGCATCCTGCGGCGATGAAGGATGCCGTGTGCTCGCCCGGCGGCGCAACCATCAAGGGCGTCGTCGCGCTCGAGGACGCCGGCATGCGCAGCGCCCTGGTCAAGGCCATCGACGCCACCCTTCAGTAAACCTGCCATTTAGGGACAGGTTTATTTTGGCAGGTTTTTCCTGCGGTTTTATCTCTATAGCGAAAAGCGCCCCGCAACCGGGTTGATACCGGTTGCGGGGCGCTTGCGTTTGCCCAGATAAAACCGACCAAAATAAACCTGTCCCTAAATGGCAGGTTAGTCCCAGAAGCTGTCTTGATCTTCTTCGGATTTGGGCCCGCGGTCGACATAGAGCTTATGGGTGCGCTTCTCCATTACAAAGGCAAGAATCGCAAACAGCAGGATGCCGCCGGCGAAAAGGATGGCAAAACCGGTACGGGTGCCAAACAAAAAGGAAAAAACTGCGTCCATTGGGTGCCTTCTTGCGTAGTTGAGTTGGGTCGTAAACGCTCATAAGTATATACTTGCCCATACATGTACAAGGTTGCAACCTAAATGGAATGTATATCGCCGGAGGATCTAATGCTTGATATCAAGTTTGTTCGCGAGAACCCCGATGCCATCGATACCGCCATGGCTAACCGCCAGACGTCTTGGGATCGCGAGAAGTTCTTTGAGCTCGACGATGAGCGTCGTGCCGTCATCACCGAGGTCGAGGAGCTCCAGGCCACGCGTAATGTCGAGTCCAAGAAGATCGGCGCCCTGATGAAGGAGGGCAAGAAGGACGAGGCCGAGGCCGCCAAGGAGGCCGTGCGCGCCGTCAACGATAAGATCGACGGTCTGGCCGAGCGCCGCACCGTTCTCGAGCAGGAGCAGTACGACTTTATGGCTCACCTGCCCAACATTCCCTGCGAGGCCACCCCGTACGGCAAGGACGAGGACGAGAACATCGAGCGCCGTCGTTGGGGCACCCCGCGCGTGTTCGACTTCGACTTTAAACCGCACTGGGATCTGGGCACCGACCTCGACATCCTCGACTTCGAGCGCGGCAACAAGCTCTCCGGTAGCCGCTTCACCGTTCTCGGTGGCGCCGGCGCCCGTCTGGAGCGCGCCCTCATCAACTTCTTCCTCGATACGCACACCAGCCGTGGTTTTAAGGAGTGGTGGCCGCCCATCGTCGTCAAGCGCCAGACCATGTTTGGCACGGGCCAGCTGCCCAAGTTCGAGGACGACGCCTATCATGTCTCGGGCGATAACTTCCTGATCCCCACCGCCGAGGTCGTGCTTACCAACCTGCACGCCGGCGAGGTTCTCGATGCCGACACCCTGCCGCGCCGCTACACCGCCTTCACCCCCTGCTTCCGCGAGGAGGCCGGCTCTGCTGGTCGCGACACCCGCGGCATCATCCGCCAGCACGAGTTCGACAAGGTCGAGATGGTCAAGTTTGCCAAGCCGGAGGAGTCCGACGAGGAGCTCGAGAGCATGACCGCCGAGGCCGAGTTCCTGCTTCAGCAGCTGGGTCTTCCGTATCGCGTGATTAGCCTGTGCACCGGCGACCTGGGCTTCTCTGCCCGTCAGACCTACGACATCGAGGTCTGGCTGCCGAGCTACAACGCCTACAAGGAGATTAGCTCCTGCTCCAACTGCGGCGACTTCCAGGCTCGCCGCGCCAACATCAAGTATCGCGATCCCGAGAACTTCAAGGGCTCGCGCTACCTGCACACCCTTAACGGTTCCGGTCTGCCGGCTGGCCGCACCATGGCCGCCATTCTGGAGAACTACCAGAACGCCGACGGCACCATTACGATCCCCGAGGTTCTGCGTCCTTACATGGGCGGCCTCGAGAAGATCGAGCCGATCGCGTAGGTTTGCTGCATAAGCGATTTGCGGGGGCGCCCCTATCCGGGGCGCCTTTTTTGTGCTCGGAGCCTTACCATGTCGCGCGGACAGCTCAATAGAAAATACACGAACAAGTGTTCTGTATACGGTCGTCTACCTGCTATGCTTTTACTAGATACGAGCGAGAGAAGGGGATGTGATGGACCTGTTTGATGAGCGGGTAGTTTTGTTTGAGAGCGATGAAGGTGGGGAGCACCTGCTAGTTACGTGTGAGCCATCGGGTATGGGTGGCTTGGTGGTGAGGCAAACGAGTGAGGGTCCGTTGACCCAATGGTGCTTTGAGGAGTCGCCACATGTAGTTGAGACCTTTGTGACGCACGAAGGGCTTGCAACACTCGAACGGTTCTATGGAGTCGGGACTTCTAACCAGGTGGCACGCATGCTGAGTATCTCGTTTGCCGAGTATGATTGCGCCCAGCGGGTGCGCTCGCTATTGAGGGAACTCGGTGTTGGGTTCGATGTGGTTGAAAAGCCGATCGATCGTATGGGAAACGGTGATACATGCGGAGCTGCATGAGGAAAATGGTCTAGAAAAAAATCAAGATTGTGCTTGACTCCAATTAACTAAAATGGTTTCATATGTCTTGCGCTGCGGCGTTACCTCAGCTGGATAGAGGGTCTGACTACGAATCAGAACGTCATAGGTTCGAATCCTATACGCCGCACCAATCGAACTTGAAGCCTCCGGCAACGGGGGCTTTTCTTTTTTGGAAGCCATGCATGGATTCGAACCTCGGTCGAGGCGCGAGCGTAAAGAAAACGCGGAGCGTTTTTAGCGAGCGGGCGAGCGCGCCG
>NZ_JBQKLA010000035.1:0-9640 GCF_052116465.1 Collinsella sp. Sow4_D11
GCCACCACGCGCCCGGATTGGACGCCGGGGCACTCCCACAACGACGCGCTGCGGATCGTCAGCAAGCGGGTTCTTCGTGACCTGTGGCGTGCAGCGCGCGACCACTACAAGGAAGGAAACAACCATGATGAACAAGATTGACACGACCAAGGGCCGACAGTTGTCCACGCACGACGTGGCGGCGCGGCTGGGCATCAAGCCCGCCACGGTCAGCGGCTACCGATTCCGGGGCACCATGCCCCCGCCCGACGGCAAGTTGGGCAAGACTGTGTGGTGGTGGGAAACCACCATTTCCGAATGGCGCAAGACCCGCCCCGGTCGGGCACAACTTCCCCGGGGGCCATTTGGCCGGCGTCACCCATCCCAGCTCCGCCCCCGGGGAACCACAAGCTACCAACACGGGCCAGGCAGAGCTCGATGCCCAGAAGGGCCCCGCCCGTGTTGGTTCAGACTCAGTGACGGGCGGGGCCCACACAGGCTCGGCACCCAATAACCGCGCGCCCCGCCCGTCGCTGTTCGATCCGACCCTGTACACGCTGGCTCAGTACCTGGACGACGTGGAGGGGCTGCGTAAGGCCCAAGCCAACCGCGCCCGAATCCTGACGGCCACTGAGCCCGACGAAGACGGCGTTGTGCGGGGCTTCGGCTACGACGAAACACACCCCGTGGTTGCCGTGGTCACGGCTCAGCTTGAGCAACTGGCCGGGCTTGAACACGCCGCGATTCTCGAACTGCAGCGGGTCATGCGCAGGCACCCCTTGAACGCGTGGCGCAAGACCGCCAAGGGTGTAGGGGAGAAGCAACTAGCCCGCCTACTGGCCGCCGTCGGTGACCCGTACCTCAGGGCCGACACGGGCCAGCCGCGCACCGTGTCACAACTGTGGGCGTACTGTGGCCTGCACACGCTGCCCGGGGACGGGGGCAACGAAGCCGCCCGGCGTCGCAAGGGCCAACAAGCCAACTGGTCCACCGACGCCAAGACGCGGGCCTACCTCATCGCCACGTCATGCGTGAAGCAGACCGGTAGCGAGTACCGCGCCGTGTACGACGCCCGACGGGCACACACGGCCACCACGCGCCCGGACTGGACGCCTGGCCACTCCCACAACGACGCGCTACGGATCGTCAGCAAGCGGGTTCTTCGTGACCTGTGGCGGGCAGCGCGCGACCACTACAAGGAAGGAAACAACCATGATGAACAAGATTGACCCGACCAAGGGCCGTCAACTGTCCACGCACGACGTAGCGGCGCGGCTGGGGGTGAGGCCCACCACCGTGAGTGGCTATCGATTCCGGGGCACCATGCCCCCGCCTGACGGCAAGTTGGGCAAGACTGTTTGGTGGTGGGAAGCCACCATTGCCGAATGGCGCAAGACCCGCCCCGGGCAGGGTTGGCGCAAGGGCGTTGAGGGGGCCCGCAATGGCTAAGGGAAGCGCTGCGGCGTCGTCGGCGCATGACTGGCTAGCCGCCCTTGTGGCCACGCGCCCGGGCGGGTGGGGCAGGCCCAAGGCGTACCCGTCGGCCCACCTGTTCGGCGCTGGCGACATGCTCAGCGTGTGCGGCCGCGCGCTGTACTTCGGTGAGACGACGGCGGAACCGGGACGCACCAAGAAGTGCCCAGCATGTTGGCGGGCCGAACTGGAAGGGGCCAACCATGGCCAAGTATGACGACAAGCCCACCGCCCGTGACCGCGTGGACGACAACGCGCAAGCCGTAAACGCCCGGCGCGACTGGCTGAATGCCCCAACCGCCTACGGGCTGTTGGCGGTAGCTGAGGCTGTGCTGGACTTGGCCGACGCCATACGCACGCACCGGGGCCCCGTGGTGGGGTCCACGCGCCCGCTGCCGCCCGCCAAGCCCACGGGCATTACGCCGTGCGAATGTGGACACGTACGCGACATGCACCACGACGACGGCGGGGAGGTGTACACGGCGTGCCGTGCGTCGTCATGCCCGTGTACCTACTACGTACCGGTGGTGCGCGGTGGCTAGTGAGTACACAACGCACGCCGCCGACAAGGCAGGCTTCACGCTGCGGGAGCTTGACGACTTCGTTGCCCAGGCCACAGCGGCCGGGGTGTCGTGGGACAGCCGCGTCTATGTACGCAACACGCGCTTCCCCAAGTCGCTTGGCGCGCCGGGCGTGCCGTTCGGCCAACTGAGCGCGGCACCCGACAAGTGACCGTTATCAAACTGTTATCTTTCTGGAGTTGACACCTAGCAATGTAAGTGTGCTAAGCTCTACACATAGCCACAAGGGCTACCGACGAAAGGACAAGAACATGACCGCCACCTACAGCACCAAGAACGAAGCCATCGCCGCGGAGATTGTCGCCGTCATCAACAGCGGCATGGCCGACGCCGACGACTACGACGTGGACGCCATCGCGGATGAGGTTCTGGGCGACTACGGCGACGGGTACGCCGTCCAGGTCGAAGACGACGACTTCTGGGCCATCGTGGCCAAGCACGCCAGGAACTGAGTCCTCCGCGCGAAACACCCCCCGGGCCGAAGCTCGGGGGGTGTTTCTGCACCTTGTCGGGTATCTCCAACCGGCGGTGTAACCGGGTGGTCTTAGAACGTGCCCGCGTTCAGCTTCTCTTGCAACTTGCGGGTAGTGGCGGGACCCCACTTGCCATCCAGCGTCGCGCCGACGTACCACTGCAAGCGCTTCACCCAATGGCTGTTGAAGACACCATTAGCAGCCCACCTAGCCCAACCCTTGGGGGCCCGGTACTGCAAGACCCGCTGCAACGCCGCGTACGTCTGCTTACCCAACACGCCATCGACCGGGAGAAGTCGCTTGCCGTCCATGGTGCGCGTCCCGTAGCGCGACCCCAAAACGGTCTGCAACGCCCGGATCGTCTGCGGGCCAAGCTGACCGTCCACCACCACCACCCGCGGCTTCGGCGCGGCACCCGTGGCCGGTACCGACGGCTTGGGCGCGGGCTTCGGGGCGACCTTCTTCGCCGCCAGGTAGTCCCACCAGGTGCGCAGCCGATACGTCGAAACATGCCCCGGGCCCACGTCCGGCCCGTTGCCGACCAGCCCGTCGCGTCCGTTGCGGTAGCCGTGCTTCACGCCCTTGGCGTCGATGTAGGCAATCTGACGACGGGCCCCGGCCGACGGCGCGCCCCAACCGTTGGGCACACCGTGCAGGTGGTAGCTGGGGAAACCTTGAGCGCGCACGCCCCACTTGCCCACGTTGGTTGTGCGGAACGACAGGAATATGCCCACCTTGCGCCCAGCCTCAATAACCTTGGCCACTTGTTCGCGCGTCAGACCACGAACCGAGAAGTCCACGGCGTCGCCCGCATGAGTGCCCGCGCTGGCCGCTACCGCCGTGCCGTTGTAGCCGCCCTGTGTCACCACAAGGGGAACGTCAGGGGTCAGACGGTCAAGCTCAACAAGCGCGTCGCGGAACTCGGGCGAAAACTTGCCGCCCTTGTACCAGACATACCCGGTGTTGGCCAGCGTCGCCAGCGCGTACGTAGCCCCGCCCGTAGCGGGTGGTGTGTACAACGGGCGGCGCGTGGACCCCAGCCATGGGATCGACGGCGCGACGCGCTCAAGCCACTTCGCCAGCAGGTAGTACAGACCGCCCAGCACGACGGGCAGCGCCCCCTCTAGCCACGTGTTGAACGACGGCGGCACACTCACACCAAGGGGAGTGAGCGCCCACACGACGACCGAGACTACCCAGCCCACCAACATGGGCGTGAGCGTGCGGATGATCGCCGTAACCTGGCTGGGCACCACGGCCGGGTCGGTGTCGTCGGGAATGGGCTCAGGTAATAGCACCGTGTCATTCTCAGTGGTGCCCGGTTCCGGCGCGTCGTCGTGGTCGTCGGGAAACTCCACGCTCAACTCGTCGCCGGGGTCTAGCTTGTTGTTGTCGTCGTCCATGGGATCAACCCTTTCTAATTGTTCCTAGGCGGTTCGATGATGGATGAGGGGGTCGGGGCGTGCTCGGGGTGATCCAGCCACGACGGCGCGGGGCGTGGGATCGGCAACCCAAAAGGGCGCTCAGCCAACAACCGCCGGATATAGTTCCGGTCCTCGTGGCGCTCGCGGAACAACTGCCCTACCTGTTCTTCGAGGTGGTCAACCCGCCGGGCAAGCTCGCTGTACGGCGCGGCTTCGGACTCCACGCGCTTCGACCGCAGTACCTGAGCGCGGCCCACGAGCGCAACGAGCACGCCAGCCGCGGCGGTGATGGCGGTAAGGATAATCTGCGTGACCGGCTCCATCAGCGCTCCTCCTCGTGTGGCTGGTCTGGCCACCCGGCCAGCAGCAGGCACATGTTGATGATGGCGAGCCAGTACAGCAGGGCGGGGGCCGATGAGAAGGCGCCGGGAGGGTAGCCGGGGATGGCGAAGTGTGCCAACGAGTAGGCGTGGGATACAGCACGCTCCACGGGCATCAGGCACGCCACCAGCCAGCCCCAACGGTGCAGCCGAGTCGGTGCGAGTGCCAGCACGATCACGCCGGTGGTCACCCACAGCGACGCACGCAACGTCGCGGGCCACGCCTCGTACAGGATGGCCCTGCCAGGGTCGGGGAAACCAGCCCAGTCGAGCCACACGTCCCCGCCTCGCGCCAGTAGCATCACACCGACTGTCGCAAGCGCGACTCGTGCCCGTCGGGCCGTCAGCCACGTTGGGGGCTGTACCACACCTCGCACCATATGCCCTCACGCCCTCTCATACACGCCGGACAAGAACAACCTTTGCCCCGTGGCGGGGGTCGGGTTGGTGTTGGACAACCGCGCCCCCGCGTACTGAACTACCAATACTTGCTGGCTGATGGGGATTGCCGTTACCGGCTGTTCAGGGGTGTAGAAATAGCCACTGGCTGTTACCCGGGGCCAAGACCGCGACTGGAACGGTAGATCGAAGGTCCAGTAGGTCGTTCCAACGTTCGTGGTGCTCCCGCGCTCCCATAGGATGCTGAAGAACACCGTGCGCCCCAGCTGTTGGTAGCGCCCCTCCAGCGTGCCGTTGCCGATAGCCAAAGGCGTGTCGTTCGCGTCGCGCCACGCAACCGGCCACGTGTTCCACTCCGTGTTGAAGCTGGTACGCCAATTTTCGAGGTTGGTGGCGCGCCCCTCAACGGCCCCAACACGCGCCGTGAGGCTACTCACCCGCGAATCGGTGTTAGACAGCAACGACGCGACGCGTTGAGCCTGCGACGGGCTAGCGCATACTGTCAGCGCGCGCTTGTGCCACACACACCACACACGGTCACCAACTTCCAGCGGCCCCGCGGCGTTAGACGTGACCGGTAGCGCGGGCCCCGTGGCCATCCGCACCATGAGTACGGGCGACACAACCTCCACCGTGGCCCAGGGCAGTTCCAGTTGCTCAGGGGCACGGTTGATGAGTAGGTGCGCCAACGACGACGTGTTGAGTGCCACCTAGACCACCTCGAACCGACGTAGCGTTGAACTCATCATAGCCATGGGTTCCAACTTGATTGCTTGTTCAACGACCACCATGTGGTGCCCGGTAGGCGACAGCACCGCGTCGCCCAACGTCAACGGCAGCACCAAGTGCTCCACCGGCAGCCGAACCGCTGGCCGGGATGAGTCGCGCAGCTTGCGCCGCGCCAAGTCATCGACCACGGCTTGGCTCGTGGCGTCGGCCCCGTCCTCTACCTGCGTGATCCACCGACCGCGACGTGCGTAGCTGTAGGCGCTGGCCGGGTTGTTATTCTCGGCAACACCAACCAACGGCTGCACACCCTCGGACTCCTGCGTGGTTACCACATAACGATTGGGGATACCCGACGCGCTCAGCGACTCCGACCACTCGGGCGCGGTCACCGAGTACGCGCCTCCTCGGAAGTCCCACTGTACGGTCCGCTGGTCGGGGTCGATGTATGGCTCGGAGCGATACACGCCCTCGGCGTCGGCCCTCAGCGGCGTGTACCCGATAGCGGCCAGAAGGTCGTTAATGATGGTGAGCCGTGGCGTCCCGGCAGGCCACGATACCGCGGTGCGCGTGCGCTCGGATGACGGCGTGAGCGCGTAGCGGCGCTGGCCCCCGTTGACAATGAGCGCTTCGACCGCGCCAACCACGGGCCAGTTGACCGGCAGTGCGTAGTGGTCGCGGATACCATCGTCCTGCAGGATCGCCGTTTTATCGACCAGCGGCACGGTGACGGACACACCGTCGGGGTGTTCCCTCTCGTCTACTTCTCCCGACGCCAGAAACACACCCCACGGAACCTCGAAGCGCTGACCGTGGACTTCGGCTACGTAGGTGATCGCCACACGGTCAGCCAGCCAATCCACGCCCTGTAGGAAGTCGCGCCCGCTCGGCACCTCTAGCGTGAGGGTTCCACCGCCGGCCACAGCACGGAAAGCGTTGAAGTCAAGCGAGCCGCCAGTAACACCGTCGAGCTGACGCCTGTACACGTCCTTGTTGGTGAGCAAATCCACGCGCCACGCGGCACGACGCCCCGACGCCCCCCACAACTCGGCGCTAATCATGGTCCACCGCCGTCACACTGAATGACACGGAATCGTGGCCCCACCACGTTGGCTTCCACGACAACGCACCGTCGATCACACCCCAGAACCTGCGCCCTGCGGGGTCGCGGTAGTAGACATGTTGACCTAACACGGTCGCGGCCCACACCTCCTCGCCGGGCTCACCCTGCTGCGGGAGTGTGACACCCGACACGTCCACCGATAGGGCGGGCTCGTAATCCAGCGAGAACGCCGCCACCGGGCGTGTACGCCCCAGCACTCGGTGCAACTCCACGCCGGGTGTGTGCGATGACGGCACGGCTAGGTCGTACGGCAGCGATAGCGCCGCGCCGGACTCGGTGGTGAGCCACACACGGGTAGGCTCAGGCGGTGTTACCTCGACGGCATCGCCGTAGGCCACCGACGGCAGCAACGACACGGCAACCGCACGGTAGTGCAACGGGCCGAACAACGGCGGGTAGGGGTCGCCCACGCCCGCGTCGGACGATAGCCCGTCGGCTATAGTCTCCCACGTTTCGCCGCCGTCCGTCGAGCGCTCAACGCTCAACGTGTCGGTGCCGACGGTGCTTGTGTACGAGCCGTCGAAGTAGTCGCCGTCGTAGACGCCGTCGTAGACGCCGTGCCTGTCCCACCAGCCGGGGCCAACTATGACGTTGCCGGTGCCGTAGACGCGAATCTCCGCCTCGTCGGCGGGTGCGGTATAGACGGTGTTGCCGACGATGAGCCACTGCCCAGCGTAGCGAGCGGTGATGAGCAGGGTCCGGTTGGCGATTGCTCCAAGGCTGACGGTCACGGTGTCTCCTCTCTCTCTATGTTACTGCCCACAGCGCTGGGCGGTCAGGTGCGCGGGTCGACTGGCGGGGTGGGGTAGTCGAGGCCGTAGTGCGCCCGCGCCCACGGGGAGAGTCCGCCATAGGGGATGGGCCAGTCTCGGCGGTCATCGAGCGGTGAGCCGTTGAGGCTGATGGTGCCGCTACGAACGTCGGTGCCGTTGATGTGGACGCCGCCAAGCGCCTTGGTGTCCACCACGTCGCAGGACGAGTCGATCAGCCAGAAGTGGTCGGGGGTGTTGCGGCCACCCCACGCCGCGTTGCCCTTCCCGTGGACGTCGATCATGCAGAACGTCTGCGGGTGGACGTCGAAGTCCCAGCCGTGGGCATTGGTGCCGCCGGTCATGGTGGCATCGTAGAGGACGGTGAATCCCCAGTCGCCGCCGTCATGCCCATAGGTGACGAGCTGGGTGTCAGGGTTGGCCGGGTCGACCTTGGTTAGCGACATGCGGGCGAAGACCAGCGTCCCGCGCTGATTGCTGGCGTGGATGCAGTACTTCCCGTCCACCATGTACGCCCCGGTGTGGATGTCGACGCCCTCCCAGTAGACGAACTGGTGCGGCACGATCTCGCGGTTGATAGAGGTCGTCCCCTTCTGCACGTCTGCCGCATAGACGCCTATGAACGGCCCGATTGGGGTGATCGGACCGGGTTCGTCGTAGTGGCCGGGGTCCATGATGATATCGACCCGGTAGTCGGGGGTCAGGAACGGGGCGCCCTCAGCCGTCTTGCGCGCAGCCTGTATCTGCTTGGCTGCGGCCACAGCACTGGTGAGGGTGGCGTGCTCCCGTGTCGGCCCGACGTGGAGGGTGGCGATTGCGCGGGAGTCGGGGCGCATCGCCATGACGATGGGGTCGTCCACGACTGGCCGGGGGTCGGCTGGCTGCGGTTCCCCCGGCTGTGTCGCGTGGCGTCCTGCGAGGAGAGCGACCAGGATGCTCACGCTGAGGCCTCGATCCGGTAGGAGCGCAGACCGTCGTGGGGCTTGGGTTCGCCATCGCTGGGGCTGGATCGTGTCACAACACGAGGGCTCCCGCCCCTGTTGTAGCCCGTGATGGTCGCGGTGGTGTGCAGCTGCTCACCGATGTAGACCCGCACTGTGGCGTTACGGATCTCTAGGTCACCAGAGCCGTTGCCGTCGTCGGTGATGATCTCGATCATGCCCTCCCCGGCGAGAGGAACCGCGGGCGCGTCAGGCTCGACGGTGGTCACGACTGTGCCCTGGCCGTAGATGCTGACCGTGCCATTGCCCATCACGCGCGCAGTAATCCATCCGAGGCGTGCGGCGACATACGAATCGCCAGTATTGCCGAGGGACCACGCGAGGTGGTAGCGGAGTCGGTGGTTCAGTGGGGTGTTTTGCGGGGTGATCTCGACGTGCGATGACCAGATCTGGCCGCCCGGTGGAGGTGCGGCGAGGATACCGCCCTGCACGCTGGCGGTCGTCGCCGCACCATCCGCGACGGAGACATTGAGCGCCGGGCCGGTCTCCGGCACGAACCCGGTCGCGACGACGGTGCCGTCGGGGGTGGTGGCGAAGTCGTGGGCGGATAGGGTGGTCCACTCGGCGAGAGCAAGGGTGGTCTGCTCGACCACGCCGCCCATGCGGGCATTCCCTGCGGCGTCGCGGGTTTCGTGGCGGAAGGCGTAGGTAGTGGAGGCCGTCAGCCCGGCAACGCCGGTATAGGTGCCAGAGGTCTGCCAGTCGGTCCACGTCGCGGAGGTGCCCCACTGTGCGGTGGTCCAGCTTGCGGCGTCAGCCGCAGGGGCGTAGGCGAAGCGGAAGGGTTGGGCGTGCAGGGCCACGTCGTCGAGCGCGCCCTGGACGGTCATGCTCGCGGTGGTGGCGTCCACTGCGACGGTCAGAGTGCCGGCGGTGGGCGGGGTCGTGTCAACCACGGGACCGGGCTCAACCGTGCCGTAGTCGGAGAATCCGCGCCATGCGTTGCCCGTCCACACCCACGCGGTGACCGTGACCGACCCAGGGGCCGGGTCGACGGTGACGCCATTGACGGTGTGCCCGCCGGTGGCGTCCTGGGTGAGGATCAGCGTCACAGCCTGATCAGTCGGCCAGCCGGATGAGTCGACCGGGCCGGAGGCTGTGAGTGTGGCGCGCTGCACGGGGAACCCGCCACCGCCACCACCCCCACCAGCCTCCAGTAGGGACGACTCCACAGCCGTAGCCCACGCCGCCATCTTGTCGTGCCACGGTGCCTCGCCGAGTGCAGGTAGTGGTGGGAATTGCATAATCGTCTCTCCTTATAGTCCGTAGGGGTTTTCACCATCTGTCTCTTATACACATCTCCGAGCCCAC
>NZ_JBQKLA010000036.1:0-7571 GCF_052116465.1 Collinsella sp. Sow4_D11
CTGGACCGATGACGACTCACAGAACAGCGCCGTGTGGTGCTTCGCCTAGACGATGAATGGAGGTGGGCATGGGTGACATTGATGTCCTGAACCGCCTCCACCGCAAGACCCCGAAGATCAAGCGCGACTACAAGCACCTCGACATGTACTACGAGGGCCTGCAGAAGATCGACGTGATCGGTCTCGCCGTGCCGCCCGAACTGAGGATGTTCGAGGTCGCGATCAACGTGCCACGCATGGCTGTGGATGAGCCGGAGCGCCGCCAGCAGTTGCGCGCCTTCCAGCGGTCGGGTTCCGACAAGATCGACCGCGGCTTGCAGGAGGCGTGGGAGTACAACAACTTGCCCTCCCAGTCATCGCTGCTGCACAAGGACTGCCGAACTTTCGGGCGCGGCTTCGCGGTCGTGTCCACAAACCCTGAAGAACCCGATCAGCCGCTCATCACCGTGGAGTCGCCTGAGGCGTTCTCGGTCGAGATCGATCCCCGTCGGCGCATGACTGCCGCGCTGCGCACCTACACCGGCGACGATGACCGGCAGCGCGCCACCCTGTACCTGCCCAACAAGAGCCGCTATCTGATCCGCGACGGCCACGACTGGGCCGACGAGTTCGACCCTGACGAGCACGGGCTTGGCCGAGTGCCGGTCGTGATGTTCCTGAACCGGCCCCGCACGGGCCGCTGGACTGGCGTGTCAGAGATGGCGGACGTGATCCCGATGACGGACGCGATCGCCCGCATCATCACGAACACGCAGATCGGCGCTGAGGCGTTGGCGTGGCCCCACCGGTGGGCCGCTGGCGTCAAGAAGGAAGACTTCATCAACCCCAAGACGGGTAAACCCATGGCGACGTGGGAGGCATACATGACCATCCTCAAGGTCACGTCGAACAAGGACGCCAAGTTCGGGTCGTGGGACGCGGCGCAACTGTCGAACTTTACCGACGCCGTGAACGCGATGCTGCGCTGGTGTGGCGGGATGTTGGGGCTCCCGACCCGCTACCTCGGTCAAGACACCGTCAATCCTGCGTCGGAGGGCGCGATCCGCGCCGATGAGGCCCGTCTAATCCGCAACGTCGAGCGCATGAACGTGTACGACGGTGACTCGTGGGCGTGGGTGATGGGCCTGCGGGAACGCCTCCGCACCGGCGAATGGCTCCCCGGCAACGAGATCAGGGCGCTGTGGCACGATCCCGCGACCCCCACCTACTCACAGCGAGCCGACGCCCTCACGAAGATGGCTGGCGGCGTGCCGATCCTCTCTCGCGAGGGCGTGTGGGACGAACTGGGATGGGACGAGGGGCGCAAGCAACGGGAGCGGGCCTACTTCCGCGAGCAGGATGCCGACCCGCTGGTGCAGGCGCTGATGGCGGCTCCGGGCGATGTCACCACAGTCGCCTGAGAAGGCGATGCTGGCCCGTTCGCGGGCCGCTGCCACGATGGTGGGCCGCGAGTGGCGCACGATCCGCGCGAGCGGCGACTGGGCTGCTCAATGGCAGTTGAAGCTGACGCCTCTGTCTCGATTGGTGGTGGCCGCGCAGATCGGTGCCGCTGCTGCTGGCGCTGCCAGCGTGGACGACGACCTGTACCGCTCCGGATACCCAGAGAAGGCGTTGGCGGAGGTCGACCCGGCTGGTTTCGGCGGATGGGCGGAGCACCCAACGTCAGGGGCAGTTCTCACAATCCCCGCCCTCCTGTATCCGGCTGTCATCACAGCCAGGGCGACGCCGGGCACTGCCACTCAGAAGCTGGCCGCTGGCGGCAGGGTGGCGCAGACGATGGCCCACTGGGCTGTGTCGGAAGCCGGCCGTAACGCCGCCATGGTCGGGGCGACTGGGAGGGCTCGCACGTCGCTGATGTTCGTGGACCCCGCCCCGATGTGCCAGCGGTGCGCGGTGCTCGTCGGGAAGCTGTTCAAGCCTGGCACGAGGTCGTTCACGCGGCACCCCGGCTGCGATGGACGCCTGGTGGCTGTCAGTGACCGGGATAAACCCTCAGTGCCTCCGCTGGACGTGTCCGACATCAAGGACCTCACCCGAGACCAGCTTCGGGCGATCGAGGACGGCGCTGACATCAACCAAGTCATCAACGCCAAGCCGGCTGTCCGCATCACCAAGGACGGCGAAAAGAAGTCGGTGCTGCGAGCCAACGGCGCCCGCACCATGTACGGCGCTCGCAGGATGGAGCGCTGGACCCCGAAAGCGATCTACGCCAAGGCGGGCGACGACCAGGACATGGCGATCCAGCTACTGCGGAAACACAAGTACATGCGCTGAGCGAGTCAGCGCACCCAACCCCAGAGAGGTGGCACGATGCCGCACCACACGCCCGACGATCTGCGACAGATCATCGACACTCACCGCGCCCTGTTCGGCGGCTTCACGATGCTGGCCGACAACAACAGCGCCCCAGAGGCCCCCAAGGAACCCTCCGACGGCAGCAAGGCCCCCGAGGCGCCCAAGGATGACGACAAGGCCGACAAGGCCGACGAGAAGCTCGGCGACAGCGGCCTCCGCGCCCTCCAGAGGGAACGCGACGGACGCAAGGCGCTCGAGCAGCAGATGTCGGAACTGAAACGCGGCCTGGCAGCGATCGCCGGCGCGGAGACCCCCGACCCAACCAAGGTGACGGTCGAGGACGTTGCGGCGCAGATGCAGCACATGCAGCACGAGCTGGCCGTCGAACGGGCGGCCCGCTCCCACGGCATCACCGCCGAGGACGACATCAAACTTCTGGTCGCGACGACCAGCGAAGACCAGCTAAATGCCCTCGCGGCACGGCTGGCACCCGCCGACCATACCGGCAGCGACGGCGCGAAGCCCCGCGGCCCCAAGCCGGACCCGTCCATCGGGCGAGGTGGGGGCGATTCCAACAAGGGCGGCACCGTTCAAGCGGGCCGCGACGCCTACCGGCAACTACATCAGAAGAAGGAGTGACCATGCCTCGCATGAAGGTTGAGTCGTTCTCGGGCGGGAATCGTTCCTGGCTCGCCTCGGCTCACGCAATTGTCAACAACCACACCGGCACGCTCGACGTGTCGAAGTTCACCAAGGGCACCAGCCTGACCGATGGGCACTACCCCAAGGGGTTCTTCCCGTCCGGCCTGGAGCTCAACATCGCCAACCTCGGCGCGATCGAGCCGTGGACGGGTGCCTCGGGCGAGAAGCTCGGGTTTCTGTTCTCCGACGAGGCTACCGATGGGGTCTCTGATCTCGCGGTGCCCGTCGTGTGGCACGGCTCGATCAACGTCTCCAAGCTCCCCAAGGCGCACGTCGAGCCGCAAACCGGTTCCGACGCGTCGAAGTTCGACCTCGTGAAGGAGGGCTGATCCATGGCTGAACTGTGGACTGACCTGATCGACCCTGCCGAGCTCACCGGCTATGTCCGTGAGGGCTTGTCGGCCATCGAGCGCCGCAAGGGCTCGCTCGCCCAGTTCCTCCCGAACCGGGAGGTGGACGACATCTCCGCCCGCTTCCACAAGGGCCAGAACGGTCTCGTGGATGAGGCGAAGTGGCGCGCCTACGACGCTGAGCCCGAGATCGGCGACACCCCGCCCGAGGGTCGTGTCATCATCGAGTTGCCTGCTGTGTCTCGCAAGGAGCGCATCAGCGAGTACGCCCAGCTGCGGCACCGGAACGCCTCTGACGACTCGATCCGTAACGCAGGCTTCCGCGCTGCCGACCGGTGCGTGCTGGCTATCGCTGATGCGGTGGAGCGGATGCGTGGCATTGTGCTCGCCACAGGCAAGGCGACCATCACGCAGTCGAACTACAAGACCAGCGATGACTTCGGTCGAGACGCCGACCTGACCATCACCGCGAACAGCCTCTGGTCGACCGACACCACGGACGGACTGACCCAACTCGAGACGTGGATGGACCTGTACTCCACCCGCAACGGCACCGAACCCGGCGCGATCGTCATGCCGCGCCGCGTGTTCCGCGCCCTGTCCGGCCTTAAGGTCATGCAGGGCCAGACCGCTGCTGGGGCGTTCCGCCGCCCGATGGAGCAGGATGTTCGCGGCATCGTGTCCTCAGCCGGCCTGCCCGACATCATCATCTACGACCGGCGCACGAAGAGCGGGCGCGTCATCCCTGACGACACGCTGCTTTTCCTGCCGGAGCCGACCGCCATCGATGACTACAACGGGACCGAGCTCGGCGCCACGTTCTGGGGTCAGACCCTGACCGCGACCGATCCGAAGTTCTCGCTCGTCGATGCGGAGATGCCGGGTCTCGTCGCAGGGCTGTGGCGGCATCAGACGGTGCCGATGATCGCCGAGGTGGTCGGTGACGCGATCGCGCTGCCGGTCCTCGCGAACGCGAACCTGTCGATGGCCGTGAAGGTGCTGTGATGAGCACTCTCATCGCTACCACTGTGGTGCGCCACCCTGACTCTGGTCAGCCGGTGGCGCTCCGCAGTGGCGACGCGGTACCTGACTGGGCTGAGGGGATGATCGGCGACCATCTGCTGGCCGCCGACGACCCGGCCCCGTCGAAGCCGAAGCCTGCCACGCGGGGCCGGTCGAAGTGACCACCGTCGAGGACGTCCGCATCGCCGCCCGCAGGGCGAGCCTCGGTGGCGATGAGACAGTCCTCGTTCAGCGGTGGATCGCGGTGGTTGAACGCATGATCGCTGACCGCCTCGGCCCCCTCGAGGCGCTCGACAGTGACGCCCTCGCCCTGGTGGTGTCCGAGGTGGTCGCCGACCGCCTCACCTCGCCGGGGCGAGGCGTCACAGCAACTCAGGTCGCTGTCGATGACTCGTCCACGTCGGTGCGGTACGACACCGCCGACACGGGCTGGTTCCGCATCACCGCCGCGCACTGGGACCTGCTGGCCCCAGATCGCGGACGGGAGTCCGAGGCGTTCAGCATCAACCCCGCCTATCAGGCAGGCCGTCATGCTGCTTGGTGAGGTCACCCGCGACGCCCTCGACACCCTCCGCGCTCACGCCCAGTCGGAGATGGACTGCGACGTCACCATCTACACCCATCGCCGCTACGAGTTCGTGGACGGCTCCGAGGTGGAGATGTTCGGCCCCGAGGTCTACGCCGGCGTCGGTGCTGTCGATCCCGGCTCCATGGCCGGGCAGGTGACATCAACGGGTCAGCAGCCCGTCACGTCCCGCGCCTACCGCTGCTCGGTGCCGTGGTGGGTAGATGCGCTCAGGGAGGGTCACGTCATGGTCGTCAACCACTGCCCCCGCGACCCGTCTCTCGACGGCGCCCGGTTCACGGTGGAGACAGTCCGCCAGAACGGTCTCGGCGTCGTCAAGCGCCGCTTCACCGCATCGGTGATCGAGACGCCATGACCGAGAATGCGGAGTTGACGAAGCTCGCCGTCGACCTCGGGAAGGCGTCGTCGAAGGTCACCCAAGAGGTCATCAAGGCGACCGCCGCCGCAGGCAGGGAGGTGGCATCGGAGGCGAAGAGCCGCGCTCCGCGCCGATCCGGTGCGCTCGCCAACTCGATCGTCAGCCACGCCAAGGGTCTCGTCGCTGTCGTGGCCGCCGATGCGCGCCACGGCGTGTTCCAGGAGTTCGGTACCTCCCGGCACGGTCCGCAGCCGTTCCTCGGGCCCGCGCTGGCAGCCAAGAAGGACGCCTACGTGAAGCGGATTGAGCAGATCGCGGGGGACATCCTGTGAGCCTGCACGACGACCTCGCGGCACGCATCCCGGCCCTCACCGTCTATGACGGGGAACCGCCAGCGACCCCACCGGGCCGGTACGTATGTCTGTACTACGACACCGGTCTGGAGTCGGAGCGCCGCATCTGTGCCCCGTCGGCGCACATCAGGGTCGACGTGAGCGCCGTGTGTGTGGCCCGCACCCGCCCCGGCGTCCGGGACGCGGTGACGATCGTCCGCACCGCCCTCAACAGGTGCCAGCCGTTCGGTGCCGACTCGGCGATGGTCGAGGAATCATCCGGGCCACTGGTGACCGAGGGCCCTGCTGGCGACGTCCGCATGTCTGCGACTCTCGTTTTCACCGTCCGCATCAGAAGGAACCAGCTATGACCACCACCCGAGCCGCCGACCAGTCCGAACCGGTCGAGATCGAGACGACCGAGGCCGAGGAGGCCGAGGCGACCGACGCCGACATGGCCGCTGTCACCCGAATCGGGGTGAGCGTCGTGCGTGTCCGCGACACCGCGACCGGACACCACATCACCATCTCCGCCAACCTCGCGGACTCTGACAAGGCCCGCTACAAGCCACTCAAGTCGCCAGCCGTCGACGCCAACGGCAACCCAGCACACCCCAAGTTCAAGACCAACATCTAAGGAGCCCCCATGTCTCTCACTGTTTTCAATCCCGACGGCGTGGAGGTTCTCGAGAACTCCGCCGTTATCGTCGCCCCCGCTGTCGCGGACCTCGACAAGCCGACCGTCGCCGAGTACAACGCGGGCACCGCCATCGAGTGCTCCATCAAGTCGTTCGGCATCTCCACCGACGTCTCCTACGCCAGCTCGCAGTACCTGTGCGACAAGGTCGCGAAGAAGCGCGTCGGCAATCGCGAGCGCAACCTCGAGCCGCTCACCATCAAGATCGGCGACCCCCAGGCGGAGACCATTTCGGAGAAGTTCGTGGAGGACTCGGTGGTATACCTGATCCACCGGCCCGGACTGAAGCACACGACCCCGGCTGCAGCATCGCAGAAGGCTCAGGTCATCAAGGCTCGCGTCGCCGCCGTCGATCTCGTGCCTATCGGGGTCGAGGAGGGTGCCGTGTACGAGGTCCGCGTCGCGCTCGCCGTCGATGGACGCAACGCCGGGCTGTTCGCCACCATCGCGTCCTAACCCCCCAATCGCAGCCAGCCCCTACCGCATGGCCTCGCGCGTAGGGGGTGGCTGCATCTCAGAGAGGCCACCATGTCTGAATCGAAGTACGCCCAGCTGCTGGACGCCCGAGTGAAGTCGAGCATCCGGCGCACCACCACCGCCCCTGTCTGCCTGGACCCCGCTCTGTGGGAGGCCTGGGAGGCCGCCAAGAACGCTTTGGACGCCTGCCCCTCCGGTGACGACGCACCCAAGACGGGATCGCTCGGAGCCAAGCCGTCGGGGCGTCAGGCGGCCGAGAAGGCTGTGCAAGCGGCCCGCGCCGCTCTGCGTGAGGCGTCGATCCTCATCCACTACCGGGCGCTGCTCCCCGCCGAGTCGAGGGAGTTCTACGCCACCATCGACACCGAGGGCCCCGCGACCGACGTGTACGGGAACCTCATGCGCCGCTGCTTCACCCACGCCACCACCCTCGACGGTGAGACGATCGCCGACATTGACGAGGCCCGGTTCTCGCATCTCGTGGACAACATGGAGCTTCCCGAACTGGAGGCCCACAACGCGAAACTGAACGCGATCCTCGGTGAGCTGCCGGATTTTCCTATGTAGCTGAGGTTGTCGCCTCCGACGCCGAGTTGCGGACTGATCTGGCGATCGCCCGCAGCTTGGGCGTCAGCCTGCGCCGATTCAACGGGTGGGAGCCGACCACGGTCACCACCACCCGCCCCGACGGCACAACCATCACCACCCGTGACCCCGAGTTCGACGCGTGGGAGCGGTCGCTGTGGATCGC
>NZ_JBQKLA010000037.1:0-7147 GCF_052116465.1 Collinsella sp. Sow4_D11
ATGATGGGAAGATCGGACAGTTAGCGAAGAAAGGGTGCGGCACCTTTGCAAAACGGTGAAACCCGAAAGAAATTAGTCGTGAAATCCTAAATTTAGTTGTTGTGAAAAACACCTGTGGGCCAGCTCCTCGCTAGCGGCCATCGGCGACCGCCCCCTTCAGGAACCCGTCGTAGACCGACAGGTCGGCCCCGCCGGCCTCGCCGCCGCCTCCCGCGATGCGCCTCGCCAGCACGTCGACCGTGGCGTCGTCGGGGACGCGGCCGCCCTCGACGACCCTGAGCGCCGCCTCGCATGCCGCCTCGAAGCCCGAGGACTCGCTCGCCCGGCCGATCGACCTGAGCGTGCGCCTCCTGCCGGCGGAGTCCATCCGGTCGATCCCCTCGACGAGCCCCGGCGGCATGTCGCGCCTGATCGTCGACTCCCCGAAGGCCCTCGGCCTGGCGATGATGGCGGGCACGAGCGAGAGGGGGTTCCGGACCGCGGGGCCCTCCCCGAAGGCCCTGGGGAGGACGGCGACCCGGCGGCCGCGGTCGGCGAGGATCTCCACCGTCGTCGCGCGCATGCCGACGAGCAGGCTCCGCCCGTGCCAGGCGGGCCCGGCGACGTACTCGCGCCCGTCGGCCTCGACGTAGCCGCGCTTGTCGGCGCGGGCGGTGACCCACCTCACCGCGTCGAACTCCACGCCGGGAAGGGCGCGCATGGCGGCGAGGTCCTCCCGGTAGGCCTCCCCGTGCGGCCTGCCGTCGCGGCAGCGCGCCGCCGCGTTGATCCTCGCGCATCCCTCGGCGAGGAACGCGTTGAGCTCGGGGAGCGTGCCGAACGCCGGCACGGGGACGAGGAGGTTGCGCCGGAGGAACCCCACGGCGTTCTCGACGGAGCCCTTCTCGTTTCCCGAATAGGGGTTGCAGTACCGGCTCTCGAAGCGGTAGTGGGCCCTGAACTGCGAGAACAGCCTCGATTCCGCGACCTCGCCGCGTACCATCCTGCCCGCCTCGGTGGCGTTGTCGAGCACCATCGCAGCCGGGGCGCGGCCCCAGCGGCGGAAGATATCGAGCAGCCCGGCGCACAGGCACTCCGACCTCTGCGACATGAGGGCGACGCACTGCCGGTCGTTCGAGTGCGGGAGCGTCGCGACCAGCAGCTTGAGGTCGAGGGCCCTCCCGCCGACCGCGGCGCGGAAGTTCCCGAAATCGACCTGGCAGGTGCCGGGCGCCCACTCTAGCTCGAGGTACCCCTCTCCGCCCGCCGCCGCCCGGGCGAGCCTGAGCTCGCGGACGAACCTCTGCACGGTGGAGTACGAGCCGCCGTAGCCGCGCTCGGCGACGAGCCTGTCGTAGATCCGCCTGGCGGTGTGGCGCTGCTTCCTCGGGGCCCCGAGGTCGGCCTCGAGAACGCCCGCGACCCATTCCTCGTTGCCCTCGAGCGCGGGCCTGCCCCTCCTCCGGGGCATCGGCGCGGCGGGCGACATGTCCTCCATGTCGGCGTACTTCGCCACGGTGTTCCGGCTCACGTGGAGCATTCGGGCGATCTCGGACCTCGAGCGCCCGGCGGCATCCATCGACCGTATATCATTCACTGTGTCCAGGGGCACGGTCATCTCCTCCATCCTTCCCGGGCGGGCTCGCCAAAGTAACCGCCCGGGGAAACCATACGGCGAGGGCCGCGCCCCCGGTCCCCGGGGCGCGGCCCTCTTGCTTAAACTGCTCAATTTTTCGTGCTCACGGTGCTCATTTCCCAGTGATCACTCGGACCACTTCTTAGTGAACATCAACATCCACCGCTGGGACCCCGATGAGGTCCTGCCGTTGCGCTTGGCCCGACCGCCGCAGTAAGGGCAATAGCCGGCCTTCATGGACACCTCCTCCGAAAGGGTATTTAACGGTTCCGGAAAAGGTTATCTACCTGCGGTAACGATAGGCAACCGGACACACATTCTGTCCGAGCGGTTAAAAGCGGGCACGGAATTTAAACGGCTGAAAAAGGGGCATCGGCCTGCGCCGATACCCCCAACGTGGACACACATTATGTCCTATAAGCCCTAGACTACGCCATGAACCCATTCAGGCGCTTTTGTTCCTTTGCAGCAAGTGCGATGGAAACCAGGCCGGTAATGGCATCGGCTGCAACCAAGGCAATCCAAACGCCCTGCGCACCCATCATACCGCCAAGCAAGTACATGAGCGGCACGGAACAAATCACGTAACGGAGCAGGCCGCAGAACGTAGCGACGCCGACCTTTTCGACCGCCTGATAGTATATGGACATGGTCATCGCAAGGTACCCAAGCGCGACGGCCAGGACTACGATACGTGTAGCGCTGGCAGCGACCTCGACAAGTGCCGGGTCGGAACCCGCGAAGAACGCACAGACCGGCGTTGCAGCTGCCCACAGGACGGCAGTGACCATAAGCAGCACAACAATCTGATACTTGAGTGTGCAGGAGAGCGTCTCCTTGAGTCGAGCCCAGGCCTTGGCGCCGGCATTGAAAGCAGCGATGGGCTGCAGACCATAGGAGAAGCACTGGGCGACCATCATGGTGATGTAGAGAATGTAGCCGTTGATTACGCCGAAGGCAGCGATGTAGAGCGAACCCATGTCACCGCCAAGCGTGCCGAGCAGCGAGTTGGCAACGGTATTGAAGACAAATGTCGCACCCTGGACCAGGAAGAACGGGAAGCCGATCTTAACGATCTGCCCGCAGATACCCATGTCGAGTTTGAGATCGACCAGGTTGATCTGGAGCTGAGACTTCTTGCCACCAACATACCAGAAGATGCCGATGGCCCAGATACCAATGGACAGGCCATAGTACACGCCGGCACCCATGACGCCGAGCTTGAGTACGAAAGTCGAGAGCGCAAGCCAGCAAATGGCAACGATGGCAGATACGGTCATGAGATTTGCCGAGACCTGGACCTTCTCATCGACGCGCATAACGGCGGTGACCATCTGGCCGATGACTGTGAGCGGCAATAGCACGGCGAACGTGCGCACGCCGGCGACCGTGTCAGCCATGATATCGGGCGTTGCGCCAAAGAATGCACAGATGGGCTCGGTGAGGGCTGCCATCACGACGGCGAGCAGGACCGAAACAATCGTCGTGAGCCAGAAACCCTGGCTAAATGCCTTACTCGCCCCCTTGATGTCGCCGGCGCCGAGCAGGTTGCCCACGACGGCCGGTACGCCCGTACCGAAGAGGTTGCCGAAGGCCAGATTGATGTACTCGACAGACATGATGATCGAGACGCAAGCAAGACCGTGAGAGCCCAGGCCCCAGCCCATCACGAGACCCTCGAGCACGACCATAATGATCTGCGCGAGCATGCCCTGACCGGTCACAATTGTGTAGCGGCGCACGAGTTCTGGAATCGGCTTTGAGGCGAGCTCGTGCTCCTCCCCAACGACAGCGGCTGTTTCTTCTGCCATGGTTCTCCCCTTTCCTTGAGAGATTGAAAGACTGTGGGGCTACTTCTCGTAGACGACCTTACCGGCGACCACCGTAAGCTCAGCTGTGGCGCCGAGAACGTCTGCCGGCTCGCAGGTAAAGAGATTGCGGTCGAGTACGCAGATGTCGGCTTGCTTGCCGCAGGCGAGTGTGCCGATGCGGTCCTCAGCATGCATAGCATAGGCGCCGCCGTAGGTGTATGCGCGCAGGGCCTCGGCCATAGTGATTCGCTCCTCAGGGAACCAACCCTCAGGATTAGATCCATCCTCGAGCATGCGATAGACCGCTCCATAGACTTCCTCCATAGGCTCAAGCCCCACGACCGGGAAGTCGGAGCCCAGATGCACGCAGGCACCGCTCGCAAGCAAGCTATGAATTGGCCACGAGAGCGCCGCGCGCTCGGGACCAACGGCGTCGTCCTTTGCCAAGTCGGCCATATCAAGCAGCATATGCCACGGCTGCATAGCCGGACAAACGCCGAGTTCCGCATAGCGCGGCAAATCCTCAGGTTGAACAGTCTCGTTGTGCTCCATGGAGTGACGACAGCCCATAAGACCGTAACGCTTCTCACCCTCCTCGAAGCAGTCGAGGATAAAGCGTACGGAACGATCGCCTATGGCATGGATGCGCGTGTCGACACCCCACTCAAGCGCTTTAAGGATGGCTTTGCGCACGCGCTCTGGTTCCTCAGCCGGCTCGCCACAGGTCTCGGGAGCATTAGCATAGGGCTCGAGCATCCAAGCAGTATGATCGGAGCACACGCCGTCAATGAACTGCTTAAAGCCATGCCACTCGACTTGCGTGCCCGGGAAGTCGTATTTCGCCCGAATCTCCTCGAGCGTCATGGTCTCGTTCTCAAAAAGGTCTGTGTACATGAACACGCGCAACGGATGTTCGCCCTTGCGGTTGAGTTCCGCGAGGAATTTATAGGGGTTATCCATGCTCACAAAAGTGGGGTTAACCATGCCGACTGTCGTAATACCGAGAGCGTTGGCGCGATGCGCGGTCTTTGCTAAGGAAGCACTAGCCACCTCGGGGGCAGGATTGTATACCTCATCCATGAAAAGGGCTCCCGCATTGTTCGAGAAGACCCCAGTGGGGTTGCCAGCTTCATCCCTAAGAATCTTGCCGCCTGATGGGTCTGGCGTTTCAGCAGTAACGCCGATTTTCTCGATTGCGCAGGTGTTGGCACTAAACGTGTGCATGTCAACCTGCTGCAAAAAGACCGGACGGTCCGAAATGTACTCATCGATCATTGCCGCCGTAGGCATCTCGGGCACGTCCCACTGGAACTGGATAACCTGACAGCCCACGATCCACTCGTTGTTCGGGTGGTCTTCGGCAAACGCCTGCACGCGTTCCATACACTGCTCGAAGCTTGTGCAATCGATGAGATTGACGGAGAAATCGGGATCGGACAAAAAGGCGCCCTGGACATAGTGAGTGTGCGAATCGATGATGCCAGGCATGACGAGCTTATCGCCATAGTCGCGCACCTCGGTATCGGACCCGATAAAAGCGTCGAGGTACTTATCTTCGCCGCACGCAACAATTCTGTCACCCGCGATAGCAACGCCGCCCTTGAACGGTGCCAGCCCGTCACCAGTGAACACAGCATTACTTTTGATGACTAAATCCGCTTTGTCCATATGAGCCTCCTCAGACGTTACAGGACAATGGATAAGCGCCACAATACGTCGCGCCCAATCGGTGAGGGAGCATTTGCCGCCCCCCGTGACACGTGCCTACAGGCAGTTGGGCGTCTGTCCAGCGCCCTACGCCCCGCGTCAACACCCATTGACGCACCTCCAGCACAAGCTGACAAGATGGAGCCGAGCGAACGGACGGATTAAGCAGGTTTACACGTCTGAACAGGTATTTTATTGTCTAAGTTTATTGTCGCTTCTTTACGCCGAGCGGTCTGCGATACACCATCAGCCGGACCGCTCCAGCCTCACGAGCGCCAGAATGCCTCAATCAAGTCGTCACGCGCCTTGACTTCGCTCTTTACATAGATGCGATGCAGGTGAGCCTTGACGGTACCCGGACTAATCACAAGTTCATTAGCAATCTTTTGGACATCGAGTCCACGCAATACGAGTGTAAGCACTTCCTGTTCGCGCTTTGAAAGCCCATACTCGTCCGAGAAAATCACAACTCGCGAGACAAGGTCCTCCCGTGCATCACGGCGCTCTGTCGCTACCTCTTCATCGGCACGAGGATGACGCGAGAACGCACGTAAGATATGGCTGAACTGTTTAAATAGCTGAACGGCTGCAGCCACAAACAATAAATTCTCTGAGATATTCCGCTCGCTCAGATACCATAAAAAGGCGCTCACCATCACGTTGTCAACGTCAGGCGTGCAGAATAGGATCATATAGGTATCCTCGATAACCACCATCACGGTAAGCACGCAGGCTATGCGAAAGAACGTCCGAGAGCGCTCAAGATCGAGCCGCTCAGCTCTATTCTCCGTCTTGCGATAGCGGGCGTAAGCATATACCAAGCAGAATGCCATTCCCAAATCGCGCGCAAGCCAAAAAAGATATTGCTGAATCTGGCCCGCAAAGCCAGTACGAGGCACCAGAGCAAGCTGAAGCACGGCGATCGGTACGACATATGCGGCAACTCGCTTAACGGTCACCTCGTCGTGCAAGCGAAACATTACCCAAAGCCATACGCACGCAAGAATCGCCACGCCCAGCGCACAGCGCAGCAACGGGTGTTGAAGCGGCTCATTAAACGTCACCGTATAGTCATATTTGAGCCGGTTGTACTCATCAAAGAAGATCACCGACATATCGATGATATAGAGAAGGAAACCCGCGGCCGCCGCCAAACAATCGCGTCGACGAGTCATGAGCCATATTACGAGCGCAGTTGATGCCGTCACCAATCCAACGCCCATGACAAGAATCGTGTAGATAAAAAATGCGAAGCTCATACGACCCTCATTCCCCGCACAACCCACTTGATTCCATAATACGGTTGTGGTAAAAAAATCCAACGAATGCCAAGATCGAAAGGAAATACCATGGTGCCAATTGCACCGTTCAAGATTATTGTCGCGCCTGCCGCCAAGGCCATCGCCAAAATCGGTTCAACCATGACCTACGATAACGTTCTTTGCATCGTTGATGAGCGCAACGACAGCTGCCCTTACCTGGGACACGTCCCCTACTTTGCGCCTAAGCTCACCTCTTCACTCGACCAGCGCAACCATTAGCATAACCTTCACGATTGCCGTAGTAATCCTCGCAACAATTTATTAACTTGGAAGCAGCCCCGGTTTTAGCCCCGTGCCGGTGGGCCAAGCCCCTCACGGTTAGCGTTTTCTATACACGCCAACGCCGGGATTATCGACGCTGCGGCCGCGGCGCGATATGAGGCGCGAAACCTCGCCCAACAACACACCGATTACCACGCCCACGAGAATCGGCAACTTTGTCATCTCGGCGGGTGAGCTGTTGAGCGGCACAATCGTGGCGACAATCGAAAGCACAAGCTCCACCACGGGAATCGCAAGTGCCACCGCGAGCACCTTGCCCTCGAAGGGCGCGCGGAACACGCGCGGGCGATCGTCGTATTTGCGCAGGCGCCAAAACGCCGGGAACATCGGAATATAGCTCATAAGCAGGAAGACGACGTTCATCGAGAAGAAAACCCAAAAGACGTCGGAGCCCTCGCCCAGCGGAATCT
>NZ_JBQKLA010000038.1:0-6983 GCF_052116465.1 Collinsella sp. Sow4_D11
ACCCGGGCCGACTGAAAAACCGCTCTGGCTGGGGTGTCCCGCAGAACCCGGGCCGACTGAAAAACCGCTCTGGCTGGCCCAGAATGGCCGCTAGGACGGCCGTAGAGCGGCTCCCGGTAGGTGTGTGTGGGTCGGCTTGTTTTGGTGGCTGTCATGGGGTTACCAGGTCCTTGATGGTGGTGGTTGGGTGCGGTCGTGGTTGCCGTTGGTGGCTCCTGCGCTGCGGTTGCAGGTGGCGTGTTCGGGTTGGGTGTGGTGGGGGTTGCCGCCTCGTGCGAGGTCGGTGGTGTGGCCGAGGTCCCAGGGGGTGTTGGGGGTGATGGGTTTGTTGCAGCGCCAGCAGGTGATGGGGATGTTGGCGTTGATGAGGTGTTGGTAGGCGGCTCGGGTTTGGCGGTGGGCTCGGGTGTAGGTCATGTCTGGTCCTCGGTGTAGTCATGGTTCTTCCTTTCGTGAAAGTTATCCACAGCCCCAGTCTGGCTACCGGATTGGGTGACCACGATTCATTACTTGTCTTCCAATGTCTTTCAAGACTCTTTATAGGAGGGGTCTGTGGTGACCCCCTAGAGGGGTCTGTGGTGACCCCCTAGAGGGGTCTGTGGTGACCCCCTAAGGGGGGTCTGTGGTGACCCCTCTGCCGTCGATATTGAGGGTGGCTGGTCGGAGTTATCCACAGGCAGTGCGGGCTTGTATCGACCACCCAAGACGATGATGAATGAAGCGGTCCTGTTCCACTCAGCATCTCTTCCTCGCTTGATCAGTCCGGCGTCGAGGAGTTCCTTGATGGCCCGCTTGGCCGCGAGCTTCCCGGCATTGTCGGGAGCTCCAGGGCGTCCGGTGATAGCGAACGCAATGCCGGCGTGTCCACCGTAATACTCGGCGGCGGCGCGGCCGGGTGCGGGTTTGTCGAAGGCGCTGTGGCACATCGTGATGAGTGCGAGGCGGGCCCGGTGGGTCAGGTGCTGGCCCAGCGTGGGGTCGATGGCGAGGTTCACGAGCTGGTAGCCCATCAGATGGTCTCGAATCGGTGTGCTAGATGGTGATGGCCGTGACGTCTCAGCCGGCGCGCGATCGAGGCCGGCCGGACGCCCAGACGTTCGGCGATGTTGAGTGGTGAGGTGCCGGCGTCGAGGAGATCGAGAACCTCATCAATGCCGGCGCGGGTGCGGGATTGGGTGTGGCGGATGCCGTGAGGTGTGGCGGTGGGGTCGTCGATGGTGTCGTCGTCCCACGCCGCCGGCGGGGCCCAACCCTGACGTTCGGCATAGTTCCTGACACGGGTTGACTGAGGACCGGTGCTCAGGCGAGTCACGGATTCGTAGAACGCGACCACGTCGGCGGCATGACTCGGTGGCTTGCGCCCCAGGTAGCCGGCGCGCAACTGGTCGATGGACGCTCGGGAGCAGCCGACCGCTGCGGCGATGTCAGCGGCCCGGTAGCCGAGTCGAGCAAGCGCTCGGAGGCGACGCGCGAGGCCGATCGGTGTGACAGTGCAAGGATCGCGGTACCCGAGGATCGCGTCGGAGTTCCGGCGTGTGATGAGCCGCGTCCTGCCTGCCCTGACCGTGTACAGCGTCGCGTGTGGTATGCCGATGGTGGCGGCGACGTGGGTCATGGGTGAGATGAGACTGGCGAGGTGGTTCCGGGCCGGCGTGGCATCGACCAGCTCGCGCGGGTCAGGGGTCCCCCACTGCTGGTAATACTTTCGGCGTACGCGGTCTCGGACGGCTGCTGCTGCTGCGTCGGTGCACGGCCGGCAGCGGCAGCCCCGTGTGTAGGTGTTGACGTACCCATGCGGTCGCGAATCAACCTTGCCCATCACAATCCGCCTAGGATTGTTGCTTGCCAGATGGTGAGGTGGCAGCCCGGTTGCGTGGCGGAGTCGGGGTGACCGACGTACAGTTTCCGGGCTCGCAGGTCGACGCACTGGGAGTCGTCGGTCCACAGTCCGGCATCGGTGAGGGCGTCGAGGATCATCCGTGAGAGTTTGTCGATGTCGCCTGAGCTGCGGGTGATGGGGTCGGCGTCGAGGCGTGCGCTTTTGGGTCGGGCGATGGTGAGGATGCAGCGGACACCGATAGGGCCGGTGAGTGTGCCGGAGCGTTGGGCGATGGCCCGGGCCGCTGCTGCGACCCGGGCCCGCCACCACTTCTTTTTGCCGGTTTTGTCATCCTCGATCAGCTGGTGTCGGCCGTGTCGGCCGACGCATTTGAGGGACCCTTTGGTTTGGGGGTCGCCGTACACGGTGACTGACCACACAGCGGCCTCACTCCATCAGGCTGGCGAGGTAGAGGGCTCGCCGTTCGAGGTGCCATCGTGCGCCGTTGTGATGCTGAGACCCGCGGATGGTGGTCATCTCGGCTCCGCCCCGGCAGTGTTTCCCGGTGGCGTAGCACACCGGGCAGGTGGGGTATGCGCCGGGGGTGCCGGCTGGGCAGCGGTGGAGGCGCTTGTGTTCCCGGGCGTCGGTGATGCACGCCACGTAGGGCTCGCTGGGGTACTGGTATTCGCAGACGGTGCAGTCGACCTGGAAGCCGCCGCGTGGGCCGGCGGTGATGGTGACGGCTCCGGCGGGCGGGTTCCAGTGTGGGCGGGGTGTCATGTCATCTCTTCCTCGCCGTAGACGTAGACCTCATCGGTCACATCAGTGCGGCCGTGATGCTCCTCGACGTCCCCGTGGGACGAGACCAGCGAATCGAACGGCAGCGGGTCACGGCCGGTGCGCTGCGCGTACAGCTCCGCCGCGAGCTCGGTGACGACCGGGGGCACTGTGTCGGCGGGGCCGATCGGCTCGATCCTGCGGAGCTCGACGGTGGGGATCCGTGCACCGGTGGCGAGGTCCTCGGTGATTTTGGTGGGGACGATCCAGGCGATGACGGCGATCACATGGTCGGGGTTGTGGAGCTGCTCGACGATGGAGTCAAGGCCGTTGATCTCCGGGTCGCCGGGTAGCTTGGCGGAAAGTTTGACGGAAGCGGACATAGGGATTCTCCTCAGGGATAGAAACGAGTTGGTCTTGCAGGTTGGGTGTGGGTTTGCGGTGCGGGTCCTTCTCGCACGTCGCGTGATGCGCCAGGAATCTCCGCGCACCTTGTTTCGCCGGCCGGTCGTGGCTGATCACGTAGCCCTCGAGGTCACCTCGGACGGACTCCCAGGCGCTCACGTTGCCGTGGGGGTCGTGGCCGGGGTTGCAGGGTAGGAGCCGTCCGGTGGCGGTCATGCGGATCCAGATGATGGGTCGCCAGCAGTGGCGGCACTTCCCCGCTTTCATGAGCATCGGGGTCGGAGGCGATCATCGCCGTCCCCCCCGTCGTCGCCGTCGTGGGCCTGCAGCAAGGCATCGAGCTCGTCCACGTTTTTCGAGCGCTCGAGGGTGGAGAGCAGCTGCCTGAGCTCGTCCTCGGTCAGCTTCGTCGTGGACTCCACCGGCCTGCCGACGACCGCCGACGTGTACACCAGCCGCTCGGTCCGCTCCTCAACACCGAGCCGCTTCCAGTGCGCCATCACAGCACCCAGCGCACGCGAGCTGCGTTTCGGTGCGACCTCGGCCGCCGGCTGCGGTTCCGGATCCGCCGGCAGGGCCTCGAGCTCCTCAACCTCCACAACATCGGCCTCGACCGGCTCTGGGGCGGGCTGTGCGGGCCGCTGACGGCCTCGCGTGACCGGGATAGGTTTCCGTACGGGGGCAGGCCCAGCAGGCGCAGGGGCGGGCGGCGGCGGCGGCGCGTCAGCCACCTTCCCGGACCTGCGGCCGATCGTGGCCCGAACCGGCTCCTGCTCCTGCTGCTGCTCGACCCGCACCACGGGCACCGCCACAGGCTCCTCGTCGAGGTCCTCCAGCTCCTCCACCGACGCCATCCCGTGGATCACGTCAGCGAAAACCATCCGCGCCAGCCGGGTCGTCGCCCTCGCCAGCAGCATCTCGGCCGGCCGCGTGGAGTACTGCGGGTTTTTTTTGGCGTCCCCCGCCTTGACCGCCTCGGCCATCGTGTATGTCGCCGTGGTCCACTCCTGCTCACCACGGCGTTTTCCCTTGACCTGGCAGCGGTCGGCTGACATGTCGGTGATCCGGATCTCGTGGCCGGCGCGGGCGATCATGGCCCGCATCAGCTCCGCCGAGATCCCTGCCTTGCCGTTGATGACGTGGATCGAGCCGAGTGCGGTCATCGGTGGGAGGTCGAGCTCGCGGCCGTACAGGATCGCCGCCGCGGTTTTCGGCACCGATCCCCGCAGCGAGACAGGGACGAACTCGGTGCTGGCGATCTTCTGAGCGAGCTCACCCACAGGCTCGAGCACCTGTGTCCATGAGTCGGTGTGGTCGTGTGATGGGGTGACCGGCACGAGCTCGGCCGGTTCCTCCCATGTCTGCATAGTCATGCTCGGTCCCTCCTGGGGTGGTTTTCGATGTAGATCGGGTCGGAGATGGGGTTGAGGTGGTCGTCGTCGTCGCGGGACGCCCACGACGTGGGCCGCGCCCACGTGTCATACACCTCGAGCAAGTGCAGGAACACGGCCCAGGTGTCCTGGTCGGCTTTGGCGAGCTGCAGGGTGCAGGAGTCCTCACGGACGTGGACGATCGCGCACACGTCGACCTCGGGCATCGAGATCTCGGTGTCGCTGGTCACCCGGCCACCGCGGGGCCCGACTGACTCGGTGGTGAGGATCCCGAGGTCTGCGTACCGGTAGGCGGCGAGCTGCAACGCCGTCTCCGCATAGACCCTGCGGGAGGTCTTGATGTCCAGCAGCACGCGCCCTAGCCGGGGGCTGGTGCCGATCGCGTCCAGGGTGCCGGCGTACCGGTACTCGCTGTGACACACCGGCATCTCGGTGTGCTCGATGTCGAGCTCCCAGTCGTCCAGGAGCCGGGCGTAGCCCTCGACGTAGGGGCGTTCGCCGGGGGCGATGTCGGCGGGGTCGATCTGCTCCCCCCGCGAGATCCGCTCCCCCAGGGCGTGGACACGGTTCCCGGTGACGATCGCGCGCCGGTTCGTGGCGAGCCGGGCTCGCTCGAGGCGTTTGATGCGGTCGGCTGAGCGGAGCTCCGACAGCTCGGCCCAGTGCTCGTCGGCGTAGGCGGCGGTTTCGGAGGCCGCCCACTGGACGAGGGCGGGTTTGTCTAGGGTGCCGATGACGGTGGTGACGCCGGGGATGCGGTAGCCGTCGAGGGTGTAGGAGTGGCCCCTGCCGTGGTCCCGTCGAGTGAATCTGGGCATCAGAACGCACGCCCCTGGATCTGCTCGATCTGGTCGGCGAGGCTTCTCCTCGCGTCGCGGAGCTCCGCAACCGCACGCCAGTCACGGTCGGGTATGAGGAGTGTGATCACGCCGAGCAGCTCCGTCAGGTCGCAGGGATCGAGCACCAGATGCCCCCCCTTCGTCAGGTGGACGCCTTCCTCGTTGATCTCGACGCCGAACCCCTCAGGGCCGTCCCACCGGATCGTGCTAGGGCGCCGCATCATCGCTCACCCGCCTCGAGGTCGAGCCGCTGCACATGCCAGCCACGCACACCACCCGCGATCGGGGTACCGGCCCGCTGACCCGTCGTGCGCACACACGACCGACCCGACGACCCACACTCCGGACACTCCGGATAGTGATGACGCCGAGGCTCACCCGACCGCCACGCTGGGGGGCGGGACTGGTGACGTGCCTGGGGAACGTGAGGGGAGTACAGAGCAGCGATCATCACGACGGTGATCGCGACGACGACGAGAGCGAGGAGCCACCATACGGTCATCGGAGATCACCCGCCTCGGTGATCGCGTACCAGCAGAGCACGGCGCCGATGGCGAGGAGGGCGAGGACGAATGCGCCGTTCATGACTCGCTCCCCTCGGGCACCTTGGCGCCGAGCAGGCGATCAATCTCGGACCGCGGAAACCGTCGGTGACCGCTCGGGAGCCGAACGGACCTGATGAGGGGCGGCTCGGCGTCCGCCCAGCGACGCAGCGTCTTGATGGAGACGCTCAGCGCGTCCGCGGCCTCAGCCGGAGCAAGCGCCTTCTGGGTATACCTATTCATGACCTGAACACTAGACATACATAGCCACGGAGGTCAAGGGATACCCAAACTTGCCCACACAGTTGGGTAGTTTTGGGTATATGTGCAGGTGGGTGATGATGCTCTCGTGGCTGCGGGGCTGATTTGGGGCGAGCTGGCCCGCCATGACGAGGCGGTGGAGCGGATGCTGGACGCTGAGGTGCCGATTGTTTTGTCTCGGCAGCCGGTGGGTGATCGGCCCCGTGGGTGGTGGGCTGCTGCTGCCGGGCGGGCGATGCTGGCTGACCCTGATGTGGCAGTGGAGTGGGGCTGAGATGGGCATCCTGATCATCCCCACCGACCTACGCAGTCACGTGCTCGGCCTACGACATGGAGGGCCGGGTCTGGCCCTGGTCAAGCTGGATCGACGACGACGGCCTGGCATGGCCACGACCGAGGCGGGAGTGCGGGCGATGCTGGTGGACTCCGACATCGAGCTGGAGTGGTGATAGGGGTCCCCCCTATACAAAAGAAAACCCCCACCCCTGACGAGGGGTGGGGTACCACGTGGTCGGGCAGCGGTCAGGGGTGCTCCTCGACGGCGCGACGCGGCTCGACCGTGGTGTTGCTGGCAGCCGTCAGCCCGAGACCCGAGCTGACGAACGCGAACACGGCGAGGGCGACAGTCAGCCACGTGGGCTGATCGACAGACGCCGCCCCGTAGCCGATCTGCACAGCACCGAGGGTGAGGCCGACGAAAAACATGGCGTAGTACAGGATCGCTCGCACATGGGGCGGGAAAGCGACAGGGGTCATGGTAGGTCCTCTCGTGCAGGGGACGGCTCTGTGTCGTCCACCGGATCAGGGTCGAGCCACAGGCTCGGGTCGATATGGCCACGGATGCGGTGCGGGACGCGGGGCATCCGGCCCCAGTCAGGGCGGCGGAGCATCCCGACCTGGTCGATGAACCAGGCGGCGGCGGACAGCTGTCCCAGCCGCTCGGACA
>NZ_JBQKLA010000039.1:0-6817 GCF_052116465.1 Collinsella sp. Sow4_D11
TGTATTTTTCCGCTTTAGCCTTTGCGTTTTTTTCTTTTTCGTAAAATTCCTGTTTTGCCTGTTTGAAACTCTCTGCATCAGAAACTGCATTTTTTAATAGCTTGACAAAATATTCGATATTCCGCTCCAAGTCTTCTTGGAAGTCAATACTTTCTAATGTATCGTTGAAGGTTTCATCGCCTAATTCCATTGCTTGCAATTCTGCGTAAACTCCTTCTAGTTCGTATAATAGTGCCATGTTATAAATCCTCCGTATTTACATCAGCATAATGCTTTACTATTGTTTTGATTAAACTCAATTGACGCTCGCCCTTGTTTGAAATTTCTTCCGCATAACGGGAAATGTCATTTCCGTCTCGTTCTAACGATGTTTTCAGATGCTTCAAAATACGATCTAATTGCTCGTCTTTAACTCCAGCAAAAACCTTTTCTGTGTCACCGTCTTCGTCAGTTTCAATCTTATACGCTTTATTTGATTCAATATATTCATCAACCAACTTTATAGTGCTTCTTTCTGGACGAGAAACCCATTTGTTAGCTGTCTCAGCAATTTCTAAAATCATTGTTGCAAGCATTTTTGTTTCGTTTGACATTGTCATTTTCTTTTCCTCTTTTGTCTTTCTTTTTCGCTATTGGTAGCCCTTCGCTACATTGTCTTTCCATTCGTCATAGGCTCTGTCTTCGTCTTCTGGTTCTGGTAACGCATCTTTGTAGATGACAACCAATTGCTCAGATAAGCATTTAGGACAGTTTAGCTCGCAGTCGTCTTCGTTTGTCACTGTACTATATGATTGACATTCCTTGCATCGGATTGTGTATTTAATCATCAGCACCCTCCATTGCCTCTAACTCAGCAAAGAGTTCTGCTAACTTTGCTTGTCCTTCTGTAGTCTGTTCGGTCTTTACTGGCTCGGTTGACCAAGTTGGAACATTTGTTCGCTGAGGTTGTGTATTGTTTCCACTGTTAGAGTAGTTGACCTTTTGTTCGATTCGCTGTCGTTCTCGCTCTTCGACTTGGACAATAGTCTTAATGCCATTCTGTTTCCAATTGCGTAGGATAGCCAAGATATATTTGAAATTCCGTTTGCCGTTGTCAGCAGCTTCTGTAATTGCTCTGATAACAACATCAACATCCATACCATCTAAAGTGACATATTCGGTCAGTTGCTGAAACTGAAAACCATCTAATGGACCAATTCTTTGTTGATAATAATTTTGAATGCTTGTGCCGGTGGTGGTTTTTTTATCATCTACATCTAACTCTATATTTATATCTATATCTTTCTCTATTTCTTTCTCTATCTCTATCTCTATCTCTGGTGGAGATTTCTCCGTTCCTATGGTGGAGATTTCTCCAACTTGCTTTATTTTGTTATATCCTGCTCGTTTTCTATCAGCATCTTTGCTTGATTTTCCTACAAAATTTTTGATATTGGTCATATAGATTGCGCCGTTATCCAAAATCTCAATAAGTTGTAAGTCCTTAAATATATTTACAGCTTTCTCAACAGTTCCGACTTGATGCCTTGTAATAGTTGCCAACATATGCGAATTATACGGGATAAGGTTGTTAAACATGAGAATACCATCGTTTTTAAGGCTTCTTAGATATAATTTCAATAAGATATTGCTGTAAATATAGCCATCTGGCATACTTTCCAAAACGACAGCTTCATCACTTTCAAAGAAATCTTCCTTTAGTTTTAAGTAATAATATTTTCTATTGTCTGCCATTTATACCTCGTCTCCAATACTCTTCAAAATCAATGTTGCGTTGAATTCGTGCGGTTTCAAGTGTGGTTTCTGCCTGCTTCACATTCGCTCTCATACCAATTTCAAGTTCTTCCTTGGTCATAGCCATATATAACCCAAATGGTGCTGTCTTATGGCTGCCTACTGGATGTCCTTTCTTTTTGATGGCTTCTAGCACATTTTGCAAAGTGCGTCTACCTAGCTTTGTTCGTTCCTGCACTTTTTCAAATTTGATAGGGTTATCGAAGCGATACGGTAGGATAATGTTCAACACGTTTGCTTCAACAGTCGTCAGTTCCGTCATCTTCCAATATCCTTTCAATATCTTCTAAATGCTCTACATCCCCTGTCCGTTGAAATTTTTCAAGAGACAGGATGATTTGTTCTAGTTTCTCTTTGTCAGTCATCCAGCTTCTCCAATTCAAGTACTAGGTTTACATATGCTTCATAACTCTTACCAGATTTTTCGTTGTCTTTATAAGCCTTTTCAATCAATTCTTGACCTGTGCCAGAAAAACAGCCAACATTCCACATTTTGTTTGATTTTGTGTAAGTAAACCATCTAAAACTGGACCATGTGTTTTTAAAAACGATATAGTCGCTTGTCTTTGATACCCTAGCGTTGCCAGATACCTGAGCGTTGCCAGATACCCTAGCGTTGCCAGTTACCAAAGCGTTGCCAGATACCTGAGCGTTGCCAGTTACCCAAGCGTTGCCAGTTACCCAAGCGTCGCCATATACCCGAGCGTCGCCATATACCCAAGCGTTGCCAGATTGAGATAGGTTACCTTCCTTCTCGATATATCCGCCTTTTTCATCTACTTCTACACTTCCAAAAGCAACCTTGGATCTTATGCGGAATAGTTTCCTACCGAACGTTTCGATGGTGTCATCGAGCAATAATTCAAATTTTTTATTCATTTTCAATTCCTTTCATTACGCAAATTACACAATTTCTTTACACGGCCCTTTAGCCAACGTTGCCTGGGCCATTTTGGTAAATGTAGCCCGTTCCATGGCAATCCCTTTTTGCACCAGGAGCCAATCTTCTTGTTCTTTCAGCGCTTTCAAATCCCGCTCTTTTCGCTCACGCTCCAGTTTACGAATTTCAAAGATAGCATTTGATGCGCTAAGCATCACGATAAATCCAAGGACTGCTAGTCCACCGATAATTTCTGACATATTATGCTCCTTTCTATTCTTGTTCTGTGTCATTAGCTTTCTTTTTAAAGAAATATAACTCAATATCTTCGCCTGAGATAGATAACAATTCTATAGCTTTAGAAATTTCTGGTTGTTTCCAAATTGTTTTATTGTTCAACTTTTCGGAGATAGACTTAGTTGTTACACCCAAGGACTTTGCAAAGTTCTCTCTAGTGCTGAACTTCTCGACGATACGTCCTTTTAGTTTTGAATAATCGTAAACCATATTGGCTCCCTTCTTTATTTTATTGTTCATTTAATGAACTTTATACTCTTATTATACACTAATAAAAACAATAATGCAACACTTTTTATTATTTTTTTGATATTTTTTTGTTTCTTATCCTAAACTTTTCTTATTTCTACTATATAATATAACGTTTTAAAATTTATTTATAAAAACACTTGACATAGTCGCATGACTATGATATAATTAAACCATAAAGATAACAAAAGCCCGCAGGGCAGGAGGAAATTAAAATGAAATACGATAACATGGAAACTATACACGAGGCTTTTAATGAAATATACGAGTCAGCTGTTGAGGGTTACGATAGCAAAGAAAAATTTGATGAATATCTAGCAAAACACGGTTGTATCTCAGGTATGGTTGACGGATTGATCTATTTTTGGGAAACAACTGAATTATTTGATAACTTTGAGGATGAATGCAACGATTGGCTTGAGGAATTGACAGAAGAAACCGGGTTAAATCCTTTTGAATTATTCCACAATTGGGACGTTGCTATTAACTCAGAGTATAATAAAAACACTGTAATTTGGGCAATGTTTGAAGAATATGTCGCGACAATGGAAACAGAATAAGACTATACAGTTCAAGCCGTCAGCAGGCTTGCGAGGGTCTGCTAGTCATTAAAAAATAAAAACATTTTTTGGAGGAAAACAAAATGGAACAAACAAAAGAATTGCAAAAGGTTAGTGAAACTTTTAGGACAACAAAAGAAATGACTTTACACAAGAAACAAATGATTGAAGGTATATGCGAATTTTTTGGTGTCACTAGGCAAGAAATGAGGTTACAACTTGGTACAATTGTTTTACAAGGCAATTATAACGGACAATGGCAAAATATAACTAGTGTTATAATAGATTTTCCAATGTGGATTAAAAATAAAAATTGGACGGATTATCGCTTAAAAACTCATGTGGTTAAAATAAAATAGTCAAAAGGGCTTGGTATAATCAATAACTTACAACTAATTAAAGGCAATCAGAAAGGAATAAACAAAATGCAAAAAGAGATCAAAAAACGTAGAGGGTATGCAACACAAGCTCAACAGCGTGAAGCTGACAAACGCTACTATCACGCAAGCGAGGAAAACAGACAACGAAAACAGTACTTAAACGCTCGCAGCACTGCAAGAAATTTTATTGAGAAACGTGCCAAGTTTGAGGATTTGAAAGACTTGCAGGAACGTATCGAAAAAAAATTAAAATATTTTAAAGAAAACACTTGACATAGTCACATGACTATGATATAATTAAACCATAAAGATAACAAAAGCCCACAGGGCAGGAGGAAAACATCATGAAAGCAATTGAAATCTATCAAGAATTGATTAACAAAAAATACAATCAATGGGATATCATCGATATTCTTGAAACAGAATACCATAACCAAAATTTCAATTCAGAATTATTCGAAGATTATCCATTCTTTGGAAACATTGCAAAAAATGAAATCAACTATGGTATCGAAGGTGCGGAAGCATTCCAAAATGTTATCAATTACATCGAAAACATTGATTTTGAATTCAATCAAACAACAACTAAAGGATACTAAAAAACTCTTAACGTGTCTACTCGCCAAAGTTTTGCACGTTAACAGCTGAACCTGTTGAAGGCTGGGCTGTTTGCAAATTCGAAAATGGTTTATACCATTTTGTAGAAAAGGTTTAAAATTTAAGCAATTTGCACACAAAAAAAGCCCCAGCAATCGCTAGGGCTGATTTTTATTTATTGATACCGTCAATCAATTTCTTAACTGTCGCATCGTCCAAGCTAGACTTTTGAGCCTTGCCTTGGAATGAGTCGAAAGTTGCTGTACTTACCGCAATATTCTTGACTCCTGCTTCCCAAAAGGCGATTGGATCTTTCGCATCCAAGATTGGGAAGAATGTTCCCCCTTGGACTAGTCCGATACCGCGTCCTGGTGCTGAAATTGTAAACATATCATTTTCCTCTTCTTTCTTTTCTTCTTTTGGCTTTGGTTCGTCATATTTTAGCCTAAACCACCCTGTAACATATTGATAGTCAGATACATTGCGATGCATTTCTCGCACATATCCACCACCACCGATTTCTAATTGGTCATTTTGACCATTGCCATTTTCGTCTCGATATCCGTCCACGTTTTGCTCTAATGTATGTAAGACATTAGGATCCGCTTCAATTACGATACCAATATGTCCATAAGGGTCTGTACCCCAATCGTACACAATAGAATCGCCCGGCTGTGGATACTTGTCTGGATGGTCGTTGTAAACTACAATCAGACCTTGCTGCGCTGCCTTTGCTAGCGTATCCTTGGCATTGGTATAAGCAAGATTTTTCTTTCCGTTTGTAAAGTGCTGAACAATGTGGTCATTAAAGGCTACGCACTGGCCACCGTACGGATTTGTAGGCACAGTTACCTTTTTACCGACTAGGTTTTTGCTGTAATTAACAACATCCTGAGCAGTTGTCATACTATCACTCCTTCCGACCGATTAGTTTTTCAAGCGTAGTTGTCACGTTCTCAAAGATTGTGGTATCACCTTTGGCTTTTCCGTAGTTTTCGACCAAAGACTTAAATGTCAAGATAAGATAGCCAATGTAAATTGTATACAAAAAGGCCACGCCCGTCTGCTCAGGAAGCAAAACAGACATAGGAATTAGAATTGTGAGCAATACAATCCCTTGAATTTTCCGAAGTAGGCCGTTAATTCCAATCTTTGACTTGTATTCAATGCCTGGATTGATAACCGCAGCAAACGCGCCAGAGAAAAAGTCAATGATTTCCATGGTTACGATTAGTCCAAGCAAAAAGATGATGAGTCCATCTTCTGTTGCAATAACGGCTCGTAGTGATTCAAATATATTAAACTGCATCTATCCAACCTCCTCGCCAGTTTCTTTCGAACCAGCTGTCGCAAGTTCGACCATTTGACGTACTTTTTCACGGTACCGCAAAGGAACGTCATCAATTGTAATCCATCCAAAATCCACGATTTGCATTGTGTAGTAGTTAATAATAGCCATTTCGTTTTCTCCTTTTAACATTTTTATAAAATTACTCACTTTCAATAGTAGTTTTATCATCTTCTTTACCTGCCGCGATTGACATGATTGCTTCGTTGATAGTTTGAGACATCATTTTCATGAATTGCTCCATTTTTATGTATTGTTTGTTCATCCTATCGGTAGCTTCGTCCGCTTGTGCGATTTTTTCACCGAGCAAGTTAAATTTCTCGTTTTCTGCACGTTGTGGGAAGTTTTCTTGGTAGTGCTTTTCAAGAGCTAATTCAAACAATTCTTGATTTCCCAAAGCCGTTTGGTCACCGGGCAAAAGAATAGGAACATAGCTATTTTCTACGTTCCCAAGCGTCACGACAGTACCACGTAGACTGCCGTCTAGGTTGTAGTCTAATGACTTCCGTTGAAATTCTAATCTCATTTCTTTCCTCCTTTTAATATGCCCAAACTATCTGACCACAATAGCGTTGATTTGCTTCAGCTCCAATTATATGCAATCCACCGTCAGCATTAAGCTGAGCTTTTTTATCTTTTGTATTATTCACATACCAAGCACTAGCATCTAACATCAAGTCTTTAGATACATATTTCGTTGGCACAGTAATAA
>NZ_JBQKLA010000040.1:0-6721 GCF_052116465.1 Collinsella sp. Sow4_D11
CGTACAGCTCGGAGGCGATGCCCTGCTCGTCGGAGATCTCCCAGATGTGGTTGGCTGTGTCGGTCTCGCTGTAGTAGCTGCCGGTGCGGTAGGTGATCGTGGCGTTCATAGTGGGTTCCTTTCCCTATCTGATGTATCCCAATATACATATGTGGGTACCGGTATGCAAGAGGGGATCGAGAAAACACCGGGGAGATTTCTTGGCCGTGCATCTAGCGTGCCATAGTGAGCCACACTCCTACACACTCCTGCACACTCTCACACACTCCTATACACACAGAAAAGCCCCTGACTAGGCATTTAACCTAGTCAGGGGCAATTCTTCGTGTGTCCGAGAGAGGACTTGAACCTCTCTCATTTACGCTCAAAAATCAGGTTCCGCAGCCTCGCGTGCCACTAGCGTGCCATAGACTCATCGCATGGCCAGACAACGACGCCCCTTCGGCGCGCTCCGACAGCTCCCCAGTGGTCGCTACCAGGCCCGCTACATCGGGCCCGACGGCCTCCACTACCTCGGTCCCTCCACCTACCTGCTCCGCTCCGACGCCGAGGCGTGGCTGCGCGACGAGGAAATACTGATCGACCGGCAGCAGTGGACGCCACCCACCAACCGCGCCGTCGAGCACCGCCCCACCACCGTCGCACAGTGGTGCGAGCACATCATCACCCGACGCCAGCAGCGCAGCCGCAAACCGCTGCGAGACTCCACCGCCGCCACCTACCGCAACCTCGTCAAGCTCGTCATCGCTCCCGAGCTGGGCCACATCACTGTCACTGCCCTCACCCGCGACATGGTGCGTCGCTGGTACGACGCGCTACCCGCCACCGCCACGCAGAACGGCAACGCGTACCAGCTGCTGCGCTCCGTCATGGGTGATGCGGTGGACGATGGGCTGATCCCTACCAATCCCGTCGCCGTCAAAGGCGCGGGGAAACCAGCCCCGGCGCACGTCTCCGTGGCGCTCACCCCGACCGAGCTGCGCACCTACCTCGCCGCCGTAGCCGATGAGTGGCGCGTCCCCCTCGCCCTCGCCGGTGTCGGCGCGCTCCGCTCCGGCGAGGTCAGGGCACTGCGGCGTCGCGACATCACCGACGACGGCACCACCGTCCGTGTCGCCCGCACCGTATCCAGACTCCCCGGCCCCGACGACACCCGCATCTGGGTGTTCGGTGACCCCAAAACCGCCGCCGGTGTTCGCACCGTCCACCTCCCGCCATGGCTCGCCACCGGCATCGCACAGTGGCTCCAGACGTGGGACGCAGACCATCCCGGCGACCGCGACCGCCTGCTGTTCGCCACCGCCGCCGGTGACCCGCTCACCGACGGCGCGATGTGGCGCGCCCACCACAAGGGCGCGGTCGCCTGCGGACACCCCGACATGAGTGTCCACGACCTCCGCAAGACGGGCGCGACACTGGCAGCACAGTCCGGCGCGACCGTCCGCGAGCTCATGGCACGCCTCGGGCACACCACACCCCGCATGGCGATGCTGTATCAGGTGGCCTCCGACGACCGAGACCGGGCCGTTGCCGAGCGCATGGGTGAGCTGGAGGGCTAGGCCAGTTTCGCCACGATGTGGGCGCGCTCGGCCTCAGTCAGCGCCCCTAGTCGGTCTGCGAGCGTCCGGCGCGTCACCCATAGTTCCTCGGCTGCGGTGTCCATGCTCGGACAGGCAGCTAGCGCCACCGCCACCGCATCGAGGTCGGGCAGCAGCAGCCGTGCCGTGGCGATCTCCACCCGGCGCTCGACGGCGGGCGGCTGGTGGGCGGTGTGGCGCTGGTAGTGGTGCACCAGCTCGTGCGTGAGAGCTACCCGCCGCTCACGCTGCGACATGCCCCGCGCCAACCAGATCGTGTCGGTGCCGTTCGTGAGCCCCCGGACGCCGGTAGGCAGATCGGCCCACACCAGGCGCACGTCTGGTAGTGAGGCGAGGTAGGACCACGGGTCAGGCGGGCTCGTCGGGGGCAGCACGGCGCTCGTAGTCGAGTGGGTCAGTGTCGTGGTTGGCGGCGAGGTCGTAGTTGGAGGGGTCGATGTCGGCGGCGCGGGCCTCGGCTCGGGTCACGATATCGACGGACGTCAGGCCCAGGGCAACCGCGACCGCATCGAGCTGGGCGACATCGAAGCCACGCTCGCCATTGAGCAGACGTACCAGCGTCCGCTTCGACATGCCTGACATTTCGGCCAGACGACTGACCGTGATGCGCCGGGCTGCGCGTTCGGCTCGCACGGTGGCTGCGACCAGTGCATTGAGCCCCCTGCTGGGGTCCTTCTCTACAGGCGTCACGGTCACCATTGTGCCATATCTGGCGTCCATGTGCCGATCTTGGGTCATTTTTTGACCAAAGGGGTTGCGTCACCGTTCCCTGTGTCATAGGGTGACCATATGGACACCAAACCACCCCGAACGGTCACCGAGATGACCGCAGTCGTGGTCTCGGAGGCGATGACCGACGCCGGTCTCACCGTACTGGGCGTCGCTGACAGGACCGGGATACCGCGAACCACGCTCACTCGCCGTCTCTCCGGAGGCTCACCTTTCACGGTGGCCGAACTAGACACGCTGGCGGCCGTCGTGGGCGTCCCCGTGTCGGTGATCATCGCCCGCGCTGAGGATCGGCTCGCGGGAGCAGCGGCATGACCACCCCCGACCAGCACCGGGTCCAGCGCATCGCGCAACTCGCTGAGTCGATCCACAGGATCGGGAGTGCCACCGCAATGCTGGACGGCTCAGCCGCCCTCGACGTCCTCAGTGAGGAGCAGGTGGCCATCGTTGACACCGCCGTGGACGCGCTCAATGACCTGCGCGAGAACCTCCAGGACTCCCTCCGCGCCGAGGGGATCAACCTATGACCAATCGCCGCTGGCTGACCCGCGCCGACGTCGCGGACCTCATGGGCGTATCAACGTGGACCGTCGACAAGCTGGCCCGCGACGGGAAGCTGCGCCGCCACAAGCCGACCGGCAAACCACAGGGGCGCGTCGTCTTCTCCGCCGATCAGGTAGAGCGCCTCATCAGCAGGTCAGCCACCCGCTGACCACAAATAATCGGCCCCCGCCGCTGTCACGACGAGGGCCACGCAATCCCGAAAGGAAGCTCAACATGACAGACTCTACCACCACCCCCGCCGACTACCACGACCGCGCCAAGCGGATCGAGGCGGGTGACGAATCGTGAGCGACCTACTAGCCCACCTAGTCGAACTCGATCAGGCCATCACCGACATGCGGGAGGCCCGCAAGCGCATCGAGGCGGCCGTCACCGCGATAGCCGAGGCGAACACTTGGCCCTACGGCGACGCCTACCTTTACCAGGACGACGATTCACCCGAGCGCCTATGGCTCAACGGATTCTCGTGCATCAGACCCAGTGACGAGTTCGCCCGCGATGTTGGACGGAGCGTCATCCAGATGGCGATCCGACGCCCCGGGAAGAGCACCCAAATCGAGGTGACGGCATCGTGAGCGAGATCAACTGGGATGACTACAGCATCTACGACCACGACTTGCCGACCAACTGGCACGCCGCTGCGAGGAGGTGGGTGTGATGACGTACTACAAGGCTATCCGCCCCGACGGCACGTCGTGGTACGACCTCGGCTTCCGGTGGGTGGCTGAGCGTGGGCCGGTCGAGGGTGTGGAGGTGTGGCATCCGTCGCCCTCAGGTGAGCCCAGGTATGACCCGGCAGGGCATTTGGCCGCATCGACCGAGCCTGCCGACTGTTCCGGCATGGGGTGGCCGAGCCGTCTGCTGGAGGTGGAGCCGCTGGCCGATGTGGTGCCCGGGGCGATGCGCAAGGTCGGGTGCGCTGGGTGGCGTGTGGTGCGGGAGCTGCCCGCGTGGCAGGCGCTCGGGCCGTGTGGCCGTGAGGTGGTCGCCTATCTGGCGCTGCTGCCCACCCTGACCGATGACCAGGTGCAGATCGCCGCACGGTACGCCGCATGGGACGCCGCATGGTACGCCGCATGGGACGCCGCATGGTCCGCCGCATGGTCCGCCGCATGGTCCGCCGCACGGGACGCCGCATGGTCCGCCGCACGGGACGCCGCATGGGACGCCGCATGGGACGCCGCAGGGGACGCCGCATGGGCCGTCGTCGTCCGCGACATGATCTCCACCCCCCACTTCGCGACGCTCACCGAGCCGATGCGTGCCGCCGGGATCGACTTCGCCGCGCTCGGCGGTGCGTCATGACCCGCCGCATCGTGCTCGACATCATCGTGCCCATCGTCGTCATCCTCGCGCCCGTGGTCTGCGCCGGACTGCGGATCGGGACGGAAGTGCTGCCCACCGATCAGGGACATTGACATGCCTACCACCATCACCCGACCCGGCATCTATGACGGCATCCCCGACGCCGACTACCACGCCGACCCCATCCCCGACGGCTCGCTGTCCGTTAGCCGCGCCAAGGCGCTCCTCGAAGAAGGTGGCCCGGCGAGATTCCGGCACCACGAGCTGCACGGTAGACCCCGCACAGCGGCACTCGACCTCGGTAGCGCCGTCCATGCCCTCATTCTTGGCGAGGGCAAGCGCGTGGTCGAGGTGGCCGCCGAGTCGTGGCGCACCAAGGCTGCCCGTGAGGTGCGCGACGCTGCCCACGCATCTGGACAGGTGGCACTGCTGCCCGCCGAGATGCGCCTCGCAGAGGACATGGCGGGCGTCGTATACCGCCACCCCGCCGCTGTCGAGACCCTCGCAGGCGAGCGCGAGCAGTCGATGTTTGCCCGCATTGACGGACTATGGCTACGTGGCCGGGCAGATGTCATGAATCCGGGGTGGACCGCTGACTACAAGACCGCCCGCGACGCCTCAGAGCGCGGTTTCCTGGCCGCTGCCCACCGATTCCGCTACTACCTACAGGCCGCATGGTATCGCCGCCTCCGCCGAGAGTTGACCGGCGATTTGCTGCCGTTTCGCATCGTCGCCCAGGAGAAGACGGCACCCTACCTCGTCAGCGTGTGGGAGGTTGATCCCTCCTATCTGGCGCTCGGCGAAGGTGAGATGGCGCAGGCGATCACGCTCTACCGCCAGTGTGTCGAGACCGGCAGGTGGCCCGGATACAGCCACGACATCAGGCCCCTCATCCCGCCCACATGGGCATACGACGACGACATCACAGAGGAGTGACGAGATGGACATTGACGACACGATCGCGCCGAAGAGCGACCAGCTCAACGCGGAGGACCTGCTGACCGGCCCGCGCACGTTCACCGTCGACCGAGTGCAGGTGCCCGGCGGCGAGCAGCCCGTGAACATCCACCTGCGCGAGATGCCAGGACGGCCCTACCGCCCAAGCAAAACAATGCGTCGTGTCCTCATCGCAGCGTGGGGCACGAAATCATCGGCCTACGCGGGCCGCTCGCTCACCCTGTACCGCGACCCCGACGTGCAGTTCGGCGGCGAGCGGGTCGGCGGCATCAAGATCAGCCACCTGTCTGACATCGCCCAGCCGTTGCGCCTCGCGCTGACAGAGAAGCGCGGGAAGCGGGCCGCGTACCTGGTCGAGCCGTTGCGACTCGCAAAGCCTGCGCCGACCGTGGATGTGTCAGCGATCACCGACCGCGACGAACTGCGCGCCCTGTGGCAGGACGCCGACGAGGCCACGCGTGCCGCGATCCAGAGTCGCGTCGCCGAACTGCCCGACGAGGGCCTGATCGTGCCGGAGGGCGAGTCGTGACCGGCGTCACGACCAGCATCAGTCCGTGGGGTCATATCCAGCGCACCATCGTCGGTGACACCGGAGCCGTCGAGATATGGGGGGATGAGGTGGGCGGCGGGCGCGGCGCCGTGCCGTGCGAGGTCGTCATCCACCAGTGGGGCGCCCCCGAGGTCGAGCGTCGGTATGAGGAGTGGACGCTGTGCCACGAGCGCAGATGCACATCCCACCGCTACTACGACTATCGGAGGGGTTGGGCGCGTGTGGATGCCGACCTGCGGGCGCTGGCCGCAGCATGGCTCCATCCCCGGCACAGGACCCGCATCTGGAGAGACGCGCCCGCTCATTGGATGTGGCGCTGCAATTGCGGACGAATCGGAAGGTGGCAGTCCACATTTGGCGAGGCCCTGTCGGCGTCTGAGCGTCACCGGCACGACATGGCCGACCTCTCCACCGACGACGGCCTGCGGCGCTACCTCGCCTCCACGCGACGCACCCAGGTCGCGGCATGACACCCACCCTGATCGCTCCCGGGGCGGGTGACGACCGCCGAGCCCCCGCCCCGGGAGCCTGCTCCGCCCTCCACATCCTCACCGGCGCGATGGGACTAGACGACCACCGCCAACCCATCACCCCACGACACCTGTACCGACACGCCCGCTGCACCCACTGCGGCCAGAGAGAGGACCAATCATGAGCACCAACACCATCACCATCTGCGGCAACCTGACGGACTCTCCCGAGGTCCGCTTCACTCAGGCCGGGGCCGCCGTCGCCACCATGACGGTCGCCCACAATCACCGCCGCTACGTCAAGCAGACCGGCGAATGGATCGACGGCGACACCACATTCCTGCGCTGCACCGTCTGGCGCGACATGGCCGAGCACGCCGCCGACACCCTCCGCAGGGGCATGCGGGTCATCGTGACCGGTGAGCTCCAGTCGCGCTCCTACGAGGACAAGGAGGGTCAGCGCCGCACCACCTTCGAGCTGTCCGTGGACGACATCGGACCCTCGCTGCGCACCCAGACCGCCATCGTCAACCGCAGCCAACGCGGGC
>NZ_JBQKLA010000041.1:0-6445 GCF_052116465.1 Collinsella sp. Sow4_D11
GACAGCCGAAAATCTAAGCAAGTCGATATTTCAGACGAAACAAAAATCCCTATTGAATTCATGAAATTAGAATACAAGCCTATCAAAACTGAACTGGCTAAACATCTGAAAGCTGGTGAGGTTATAGAAGGTGCAACATTGATCGAGAAAGAAAGTTTGCAGGTAAAATGATATGACAATGAATTTTGCAGAATTACAAGCGAAAATGCAGATCGGCAAGGTTAGCAAGCAGGGAGTGAAGTATTCTTTTAGAAATGCAGAAGATATTTTCACACATTTCAAAACATTAAATAGTGGTTGGGAAATAAACGTGTCTGATGATCTTGTTGAAGTTGGTGGCAGAATATTTGTTAAAGCTACAGCAACTGCAACAAAAGATGATGAAGTTCGCAATGCCACTAGATTTTCAGAGCTTGACACAGTACCAATTCTCAACACAAAAGATTATAAGACTGGTGAGCTTAAACAAGTCCAACAAATGCAAGTTCCACAATGGACAGGGGCGGTTAGTTCCTATGCAGGAAAATACGCTTTACAAGGGCTGTTTGGGATTGGTGAAGAAGATGTTGATTCATTAGTTGATGAAATTGAGAAGAAAAAAGAAGCGAAGACTAAAATACCAAAAGAAGTAGTCGAAGCATATAAGAATGGTATACAGTCCGTTATCGATAGGACAGGTAAGAATGACGGTTCAATCACGAGATGGTTCTGTGAGAAATTGGGAGTCGCAAAAATCGAAGACATAACGATGGAACAAATCTCACTAGCAGATGGACTATTAAATAAATTGGAGAATAATCAATGAAAGTAACAAACAAAGGCTATATCAACTTTAACGATAAGTACAACAAAAAGACAGATGCCATGATGACAGCAAGCATGAGCTTCTCAAACGGGAAAGAAGATGACGGAGAGTGGAAGAATGGGTATATCAATGTAATCGCTTTTCGTGACAATATACAACAATTAGAAAGTTCTGTTGGTCAGTTAGTAGAGATTGAAGGAACATTCCGATTGAACGAGTACACAAATCAACAAGGTCAGGGTATTAAGACACCACAAATTATTATTGACACATTTTTAAATGGTTCAGCAAGTAAGCCAAATAATTATTCTAAAAACGAGACCTCATCATTTGGGAAAACAAGTCCTGTCGATATTGATGATTTGGAGTTGCCATTTTAAACATAAAAACAAAAAGTAAAAGCAGGGCTATTAGTTGAAATTTGAATTTATTTTATCAAATACAAAACACAAAAAAGAAATGTTGAACGCTAATGATAGACCACATTGGACACAGAAGGCTAAAATTACTGCCTATCTTCGCCAAATTGGGCGTTTAAAAGTATCTGAGGGTAAATACACCACTTACACAAAAAAAAGCCCCTGCGGGCTTGTGGTGACGATTTACACACCAACTAAAAGACGAATGGATCCACCAAACTTTTATCCAACCATAAAAGCGCTGATTGACGGCATGACAGATGCAGGTTTATGGACAGATGATAATCATGAAATCATTAAGTACATGACGTTTGAATTTGGTGGTCTAAGCCAAATCAAGGATAAATACAAGATTGAAATAGAAGTAGAGGAATATAATGAAATTTGAATTATTTAATGGCCATTTTGAAAATGCGGAACATGCAGAGGAAACAGATGAATAAACAAGAAGCGATTGAGGAAATTAAGAAACAGAGCACACAAGCATACGATGATTTTGCAATAATGCGAGACGCAGCTATCCATATTATTAACCAAATCCACGAACTGCAGAAAGTGGTAGTTCCGAAGTTTGTGGCTGAGTGGATTAAGTGGTGCAAAACAAACGAGGCGACTTTGCTTGGTGCAATCAGTCCAATAGATGAATTTGGCTCGGCTATCTGCAATGATAAGCGAGTGGAGTCAATGGCTGCTTCTAGATGGGCACAACGTAACCAAGACACATTCGCTCGTGCTTGGCTTGACGGCTATGAGATCGAGAAAGAGAAACTGTACACAGTGGAGATTGAAGGAGTAAGTTCTGGAAGGCTGTTCAAAAATATACGAACCAATAAATATCTATTCCATAGTGGAAAAGGTTTGAAAGGGTATACAGATAGACTAACCGAAAAAGATATTGAAGAAGCTGATGAACTTTTATGGCAGTTTGCTAAAGAGGTGGTAGAATGAAATGTATTAAAGTATTTGAATCGTTTAGTGGAATAGGAACGCAACGCATGGCGCTTAGAAATTTAGGAATAGAGCATGAAGTAGTGGCAATTGCAGAGATAGATAAATATGCCTTATCAAGTTATGATGCAATACACGGAGATTGTCCGAATCTAGGAGATATTAGTAAAATTGACCCGAACACAATACCTGACCATGATTTGTTTACCTATAGTTTCCCTTGTTTTACAGGAGACACCTTGGTGCTGACAAACAGCGGGTACAAGCGTATTGATGAAATCAATATCGGAGATGCTGTTTTAACCCATACAAACCAGTATAAAAAAGTGACAAATGTTTTTAATCAAGGTGTCAAAGATATTGTTAACATTAAAGGTATGGCTATTCATAATATTAAAACCACAGAAAACCATAAGTTCTTAACAAGAGAACGATATAGAAAATGGAATAATGATAAACGATCTTACGACAGATTGTTCCACGATCCACAATGGGTTGAAGTTAAAGGTTTGACGAAGAATCACTATCTAGGTTTATCAATCAATCAAAACAGCGAGTTACCAGTATGGGATGGATATACCAACTCTTGGGGTACTGGTTATGGTGATAGAACGTATCATACGAATTTCATTAGTCCATTATTGGAAAACAATAATTTCTGGTGGTTGATGGGTAGATATGTTGCTGACGGATGGTGTCGTAAACAGGGTGGAATCATTATTGCTGTACCTGATGTTAAATTGGAAGAATTTGAAAATCGAGTGAATGGTTTAATCGATTATAATATCTCAAAAGAACGTACTGCGAACAAAGTTAATATTCCAATTAAAGAGTTATCGTTGTTTACGGAACAGTTTGGGTATTATGCTCATGGTAAAAAGATTAGTCCAGAAGTATTGAACTTACCAGTTGAGTTGTTAAAATCTTTCGTTGAAGGGTATTTCAGCGGAGATGGTTACTACTCTGAAACTGATAAACGTTACAAATGTACTACAACCTCTGAAGAGCTAGTTTATGGTATTGGGCAATGTATTGCTAAAGTTTATCGTCGACCATATTCAATTTATAAAGACAGTAGACCAGCTACAAGTATTATCGAAGGAAGAATTGTGAATCAAAGAGATACTTATTCATTAACCTTTAAAATGACAACTGGGGAGCAAGATAAAGCATTTTATGAAGATGGACATATTTGGTTTCCATTTAATGGGTTGGAGAATGACGGTCAAGAAACAGTATATGATATTGAAGTTGAAGATGATCATTCATTTACAGTGTTTAATACCATTGCTCACAACTGTCAAGATATTTCAGTAGCCGGAAAACAAGCCGGACTAGATATGAATGGCGGAACTAGGTCAGGTCTTCTTTGGGAATGTCAAAAAGTGATAGCTACTAAGAAGCCAAAATATCTGCTTATGGAAAATGTAAAAAATTTAGTTGGTAAAAAACATAAGCCGAATTTTGATAAATGGCTTGATTGGCTAGAAGAACTTGGTTACACAAACTATTGGCAAATATTAAATGCAAAAGACTATGGTATTCCTCAAAATCGGGAGCGTGTGTTTTGTGTCAGCATTTTAGGAGAACACGAGCCTTATGTTTTCCCTGAAAAACAAGAGTTGACAATTAGACTAAAGGACATTTTGGAAGATGATGTGGACGAAAAATATTATTTGTCAGAAGAAAAAACTAAACAACTTATTTTACCAGACACGAGTTATTGTATAGATGCTAACTATTATAAAGGTACTAACCTAAACTACTATTTAAAAAAACGCAGGAGACAGATAATTGCAACTAAAAATAGTTAACGCAACAAAAAAAGGGTATCTAATGGCCGAAGAATGTGATGGCATTGATACTGCTTATCCTTTTAGTAAAACAAGAAGAGGGAGAGTGCAAAAAAATATGGCACATACAATAACGACAGATGATAGCAAAGGGGTAGTTGATAACTACCGCATTCGTAAGCTAACACCAAAAGAGTGTTGGAGACTAATGGGTTGTAGTGATGAAGATTTTGAAAAAGCAGAGCAAGTCAATAGTAACAGTCAATTATATAAACAAGCAGGCAATGCAATCGTGGTTGATGTACTTGAGGCTATATTTAAACAGATGTTTTTGAAATAAGTGGGAGGAAAAAGATGACAAATAGAGAAGCGGCTAAAATTCGTTTTAAAGATAATGAGTACGATGTGCACACGGTCAAGTTGACTAAAAATGATATCAAAAATTTAAAAAATGGTACAACGCTCATGTATTTTAACAAAGAAGCAGATCAAGTTATCGCTCTGTCAATGGAGGTAACCAATGACTGAAAAATTAGGTGTGTTACTAGTTGATGTGCCAGAACCAAAATTATGGAAGTATCAATATTTAGAATATAGCTACGGAACTCACACGCAAAGAAGCTGAACAGTTTCCGCGGTTTAAATTTGTGCCACTGAAAGAATTGGAATGGAGAAGTAAAAATGGAATACACGGTAGAATTAAACGGAAAAACGTTAACTTATGGACCACTTGTAGAAAATTCACGATTTAGTGAAGAAGAATGGTCAGCTATTTATGCAGAAGTTGCTAATCAAAACTTACCAGAAGTATTTAAAAAGCGTAAAGACGACAAAGAATTTATCGATGTTTTAGGTGAATTAATTTGTCTTGAAGAGCGTTATGAAGAACTTTTAGAAAACTTGCCACAGGATGAGTATTCAAAAGTCGGTACTCATCCAATGTGGGTAGTAAATGCGGTTGAAGAAAACACATTAAATAAAGAGGATACACAATTTGATGTGAAAGAGATGATTGATAATTGTGATGATATAGATGAATTGAAAGAATCATTAGCTGAGTATTTTGAATTGGAGGAATTGGAATGACAGAAAAATTAGGTGTGTTACTGGTTGATGTGCCAGAACCAAAATGCTGGAATTACAGCTATATAGTATTTACAGATAGTTTTACCATTGAAAATACAGATGCAATAAGCGAAGTATTTCATTTCGGACACAGATGCACACAAGAAGAAGCAAAAAAATACCCACAATTCAGATGGGTAGCGTTGGAGGACCTATGACACCGCAAGAATTTAAGGAAATAAGATTAAAACTAGGTCTGAGCATCGAGTCGCTGGCCAAGAAGCTAGGTTATTCACTCAGGCATGTGAGATGTTTGGAATCAGGCGCTAAGCCAATTGTTGAAAAGTCAGAAGAAAAGATAAGAACACTCCTAGCAGAAAGCCGTGTGCCTATTAGGAAACCTGTCAAACCACCTAATCTGGGTGGTAGACCAAAGTGGCAGGTTGATTTGGATGAGCCGTATCATATGGATAAGCATGTTGTAAAATGGAAATAAAAAAGCCAAGGCAATCTCCCTGGCAGTGATATATGACACTATTATTATACCATAAGGAGAATGCAAAAGTGACTTTTTTTCCAGAAGTAAATATCCAAAAATCAAAATCAAATGCAAAGCGTAAGTTGAGAGAATATCCTCGCTGGCAAAGAGTAGCCAATGATGCAGATGGTCAAAAAGTCACTGCGACGTATACTTTCGAGCCAAGACAAGCGCACGGCAATCCAAGTAAGCCTATTGAGCGCTTGGCTATCAATCGAGTAGATGCTGAATCGGAGCTTGAAGCGATTGAATTAGCAGTAACGAAATTACTCAATCCAACGCATCGCAGGATCTTGTTTGAGAAATATCTGTACAATGGTAAACGATATGATTTTGAAATCTATACCGACTTATACCTTTCAGAAGCTAGCTTTTACATTGAACTGAACGATGCCTTGCTCTCGTTTGCTGAGCAATATAGAGGCGGATGTTTACTAGTTCAAAATTAGAGTTTTTATAAAGAAACGCTAGAGAAAACAAAAGTTTTTTTGGAGTTTGTTCGGAAATAGATGTGTTAATATAGTATCATGAATTACTGAGAAGAAGCATACCTTTCAAAAAGCACTAATTCAATTAGTGAACAACATCAACATGAGCGGAACTCGGTGATCATTCCAAGACCAGAAAAAAATAAATTATAGAAAATTTACCTTACGTTCATTACTGGTCTTGGATTTGGAAACGTAGCTCAGTTGGTAGAGCGTCTGGTTGAAGCCCAGAAGGTCGCAGGTTCGATTCCTGCTGTTCCCGTTTAATCCGTTTTCTCAATATCGGCTATGCTGGTAGTTTTGATAGTCAAAAATTTTATGATTGGGCGGTCGAGATGAGCAAGAAAAACATTGTGATTGTTTCGAGTTATGAAATATCAGATGATAGG
>NZ_JBQKLA010000042.1:0-4965 GCF_052116465.1 Collinsella sp. Sow4_D11
ATGGTGGACCCGACCTCGGGTGTGGAGCGGCTGGTGGATGCGCGGATCGAGATGGCTGGCCGTCGGTCGGCATCGACGGTGAGGAGACGCTGATGATACTGGCTCCGCTGGTGATGCAGTCCCCGCCGTGGGTGGACATGCTGGTGACTCAGGTGCCTGCCGGTGCGGTGTCGGTGCGAGCGTGGCGCGTGTGGCGCGCGGCAGAGGTGCTGGTGCGTGGCCGTCACGTGCTGCTCGGGTCGTCGGCTCGGGTGGTGGACTATGACTTGCCTGTCGGCTCTCCAGTGTCGTATCGGGTGGAGGCCCTGTCCGGGTCGGGTCAGGTGGTGGAGTCGGCGTCGGTGCAGGTGTCGGCCCCGTCGCCCGGGCACTCGATGGCGTGGCTGTCTGACCCGATGTCCCCGATGGGGTCTGTGGTGGTTGGTGTGCTGCGGGGCGGGTCGCGTGGCCGGTGGTCGTCGGCGATGGAGATGGTGCGTCCGATGGGTGGTTTGCCGATCACGCAGGGCGGTGAGCGTCAGGTGCGGGTCCGGTCGTGGCGTCTGGTCGCTGAGGATGAGGCGACGGTGCAGGCGGTGGACGCGATCATGCTGGCCGGGCCGACGGTGGTGTTGCGGGGCGACCCTGAGTGTCTGGATCATCCGACGGGGCTGCTGTACGTGTCGGCGGCTGATGTGGAGTCGGAGCGGACTGTGCCGCACCTGCCTCGGGTGACGTGGCAGATGGACGGGTATGAGTCGCGGGGGCCGGCGATCCTGCCGGTGGTGCCGTCCCGTACCTATGCCGACGATATGGCTGAGCATCCGACGTATCAGGACTCGACTGCTGCGGCGGCAACGTATCTGGACCGTCTCCGTCTGCTGGAGGCGTAGCTATGTGGCCGGTCGATGAGAGGTGGGGTGCGGCTCGTCTGGGGGATGTGGAGCTGTCGTGTCAGGTGTGGCCGACGCTGCGGGGTCAGGTGCTGACTGCTGAGCCGCTGGAGGTGGTGGACGGGTCGCTGTCGGTGGAGGTGCGGGGCGGGCAGGTGCAGTCGTCGCTGGAACTGTCTGTGGCTGACCCGGACGGGTCGCTGTTCACGGGCGCACCGGATGCGCCGCTGGCGGTGCATGGGCATCGACTGGTGGTGCGTGCCGGGTACGCCGGCGTCGGTGATGCGCCGCTGGGCGAGTTCCGCGTGGAGCGCATCGTGCCGGACGGGTCGCCGTGGCGGCTACACCGCTCGGGCCGGTGGGTGCGTGGTGCTCAGATGCTGCGCGTCTCCGCTGGTGACCTGCTGGGGATCGTCGCCGATGACCGGTTCACGACCCCGACGCGGCCGCGTGGGGGAACGGTGCGCGCTGAGGTGCAGCGGCTCGTCGCCGACATCCTGCCGGTCGGTGACTGGTCAGCGTCGCAGACGGTGCCGTCGTCGGTGGAGTACTCGGAGTCCCGCATGGATGCGCTGCTGTCGGTGATGCGTCTGGCGGGTGTGGTGGCGTGGGTGGATCGTGCCGGGGCGCTCCAGGGTGTCCCGGATGTGGGGTCTGGTCAGGTGTGGGAGGCGTCTGCTGCTGATGTGGTGGAGTGGGTGCCGGTGATGGACCGGGACGGGCTCCGCAACGGGTGGGTGGTGACATCGGAGTCGGAGTCTGGGCAGCCGCTACGTGGGGCCGAGTTCGAGGCATCGGGTCCGCTGGCATGGGATGCCTCCGGGTTCGGACGCGTCCCCGAGTTCCTGCACTCCCCGCTAATGCGGACGAACGCTCAGTGCGCGTCGGCGGCGAGGACGATGGGTGAGCGGGCGAGGGCGGCGCGTCGTCAGGTGCTGACCGTGACGTGCGCCCCAGACCCGGCCCTTGATGTGCTGGACACGCTGCGGCTACGGCTGCCGACCCGCACGGTGGATGCCCTGGTGACGGGTATCAGGCTGCCGCTGACTGGGGGATCGATGACGGTCACGGCGAGCGCTGGGTGGGGGGTGCTGGTCGATGTCTGATCCTCTGGGTGATGCTGTCGCGTCTGCTCTGACCCCGGCTCGTCCGCCTGCCGTCGCGGGGGAGGTGAAGGCAACTTCCCCGGTGCTGCTGGTGTCGGTGCTGGGGTCCGAGGTGACGCCGCTGGTGTGGCTGCCGACACCGCTGGCGGTTGGTGACCGGGTGCTGCTGCTGCGCTCCGAGGGGGTGTGGCATGTGGTGGGTCTGCGTACCGCCCGGCCGAGTGAGGGCACTGTGTCATCCACTGGGTCTGGTGTGGTGACCGTCTCGACTGGGGTGGGGCCTGTGACGGTCCCGCACGTCGGTGGTGTGCCGGTGGTGGGTGATCGGGTGGCGCTGCTGTGGGGGTCTGCTGGTGGTGTGGTGGTGGGCCGTATCGGCACACCGTCCGCTCCGCCGCCGCCATCCACGCCGCCGTCTGACCCGACCCCGCCACAGACTGATCCGGCGCCCGCACCGGCCACTGTGGCTGCTGGGGCGGTGCAGGCTGCGACGGCTAGGTCTGGGAGGTGGCGCAGCGACGGCACCGCCGGGCACCGCGCCTATCAGGGGCACTCCACCTCGGGGCAGGTGGCCGACAACACCGGCTACTTTTTTTACGGCTCGACCCTGGCACGGGGCGGGACTGGCTCGTCTGGTGTGGTGCGTCTGTATCGGGCGACCGGTGCGGGCATGTCGGCGGCGCGGACCGTGTGGCTGGCGCTGCACGGTGCTGCGACGCGACCATCGTCACCTCCCGCGCTGACAACTCAGCCTCGCGCCGCCGGGACAGTGGCACAGGGCGGCACCGTCGACATCGCGCTGACCAGCGCTGAGGTGTCGGCGCTGCTGTCCGGCGCTGCTCGCGGGATCGCTGTCTCGTACCAGGGCACCACGGACTACATGGCACTACTGGGCCCATCTGACCGTCCCGACGCTGGACGGGTCACTCTCATCACCACGATCTAAGGAGGCACGGGATGCCGACCACACCGATCTATGGACTCCGGACGCCGGAGTTGGCGGACGCAAACAACGTCCCGGCAGATATGGCCCTGCTGGCTCAGGGCACCGAAAATGCGCTGTCGTCGCTGTCTCCGTCGTGGTCGTCATACGCCGTGGCGTGGTCGCAGAGCGACGGCACCAACCTCTCGATCGGAAACGGCACGCTGGAGGGTCGCTGGATGCAGGTGGGGCGTCTGGTGCACGCCTCGGTGTCGATGGGGCGAGGCTCGACCACCAATCTCGGGTCGGCGGCGTGGGTGTGGTCGATGCCGGTCAACGCCAGGGCCTGGATGATGGTCACTGGCGTGGGGTGGCTGGCGCGTGGCGGGTCTGAGTATCCGCTGACGGTGAGGCCGGTGGGCCCTGGCCGTGTGGTTGCGCTGATCCCGTCCGGGCGGATCTCCAACAACAACCCTGGTGGGTGGGCGTCGGGCGACTCGCTGTTTTTCACGATGACCTACGAGGTGTGATGATGGCTGATCGGATCACGTGGCGCGGCTCCCTGCTGTCGCCCCGCACTCGGGACGCACTGATCGAGGCCGAGCGGCTGGCTGCCGCGATGCCCGAGTTCCGTGGCTGGCGGGACGGGTGGATCATCCGCCCCGGTCAGGGGTCGTGGCAGCCACGCAGCCCCTACTCGGGCTCGACCCACACCGGAGACGGCGTGGTCGACCTGTCGATCCGCCACCACCTCACCCCACCGCAGCGCAAGGCGGTGCTGAGGGCGTGTCGGCAGGTCGGGTTCGCGGCATGGCATCGGATGCCGTCCCGCTCATGGGTGGAGCATCACCATCTGGTGCTCATGCCCCCCGACCAGACCACCAACACAGAGGGGCTGGCTGCGTCGGCGATGGTGCAGGTGTCGCACTACCGGCGTGGCCTCGACGGGCTCGTCGGCAAGGACCGCGACCCGGACCCGTGGAGACCGTCCCCGCTCCTGTCGTGGGAGCAGTACCAGCAGCGCACCGACACCCACACCACCCAAACATCCACCCAGGAGGATGACATGCCCTACACCCCAAACCAGCTCAAAGCCATCGTCACCGACGCGCTGGCCGCCTACGACTGGCAGCCGCTCCAGAAAGGCTCATCGAACGCGCTCGTCGCCAGCTCCCGCAACAACAACCAGATTTGGGCCAGCATCAACAGCCAGGAGACGCTGCGGCTGGTGCGGGAGCTCGCCAAGCGTCAGGGCGTGGTCGTCGATGAGCAGGCGATCGCCCGCTCGGTGCTCGCCGGACTCACCCCGCTCGTGCGCACGGCCGTCGAGGCCGCAGTGAAGACCGGTGGAACCCCGCAGGCTGTCGCCGACGCGGTCGTGTCCCGGCTCGGCGACGCACTCAAGGACTGACGCGTGTCTCGCCGGACAGCGATGCTCGGGCTCGGCGTCCTATGGGTGCTGGTCGGGGTGTCGCTGCTCTACGCGGCCGTCCCTGCCCGCGCCGAGCTGATCGACCTGCCCGACTGGCTACGAGCCGCCCTGTGGGTCGCTGCCGGCGTGGTCGCGATCGCCACATCAAGCCATGTTCGGGCGTCGGTGTGGGGTCTGGCTGCGATGGCGCTGGTAGCCTCCGAACGGGTCGGCGCATGGATCGTCGCATGGATCGCCCACGACGGCAACGACCCGGCGACGAAACTCGGGTTGTATCTGATCGCGCTGTGGGCGGTGTGGATCACGGCCCGCATCCCCGCCGATCGGGAGGCATGATGGTGGGTACTGTCCTATCTGTGCTGGCGATCATGGTGTCGCCGGTGGTGGCGTGGCTTGTGGCGCGTGCCGGTCAGCGCTCGACGCAGCGGTCGGCGGAGATCACCTCAGCCACCGACCTGGTGCCTGACCTCATCTCACGCGTGGAGCGACTCGAGCAGCAGGTGCATGCGCTGCAATCCGAGCTGTCCGAGCGGCTGGGACAGCTGTCCGCCGCCGCCTGGTTCATCGACCAGGTCGGGATGCTCCGCCGCCCTGACTGGGGCCGGATGCCCCGCGTCCCGCACCGCATCCGTG
>NZ_JBQKLA010000043.1:0-4951 GCF_052116465.1 Collinsella sp. Sow4_D11
TCTGTTTGATAGGAAAAGGAATTCCTCGGGGCCGCCTCTCGGCGGCCTTGCGAAAAACGAATCCAAGTCAGACCATTTCAAATGGTTCGATGTCTGCCCGGATGCGACACACCATGTGTGTCCATCCTCGCAGTATCCGGTTCTCAAGGTGCACGCCTGCGCGTCTCATCCGGTCCGACCGGGCCGCGCGGCAAGGAGATATATTGCCAGACCGGAGGGGCCCGCGGGGCGGGAATCTGGTTGCACACAACTCCTACACATTTATACCCGCAGCTGACGCTTGCCAGTCGTTACCTACCACTCGCCGAGCATATCTTTATATTGATTAGCCCCATGGCTAGAGCCGATATGCGCCCCGAGCCAAAGCGCAGCCGGCATCAAGCAACTCGTCGCGCTCCTCCACCGAAAAGCCCTCGGCGTACACTCGCACCACCGGCTCAGTGCCACTCGGGCGAACCAACAGCCAGGTATCATTCTCAAATGCCAAACGCAAGCCGTCCATGTGACTTACGCTCTGCGGCGCCTTGCCGCAAATCGACTTTGGATTCACACCGGGAAGCAGCGTGCGCAGCGACTCGGCATCTTCTGCCTCAAGTCGTAAATCTCGACGGCCATAACTTGTTTTTCCAAAACTCGCCTCGAGCTGATCGACCAGCACGCCCAGCGAAGCCCCCGTCTTTGCCATGAGCTCACACAGGAGTAGGCAAGCGAGAATGCCGTCACGCTCGGGCATATGCGCGGCAATGCCGATGCCACCGGCCTCCTCACCGCCCATAAGCACCCCGTCTTTTTTCATCTCGGCGGCTATATATTTGAAGCCAACCGGTTTTACGGTCACGCGGCAACCGAGTGCCTCGGCAACACGACGTACAAGCGTCGAGCACGATAGATTGACGACGACTCGCCCCTTCAAATTGCGAAACTGAACCAATTCGCCCATTACGAGCGCCATGATCTGATGCGGATGTATATATCTACCGCGCTCGTCGACCGCGCCAATACGGTCAGCATCGCCATCGGTCACCAGGCCGGCACACGCGCCGTCTTCGATAACTGCACGCTCGCAGGCATCCACCCACGGCTCTACGGGATCGGGACAGATATCCCTCCAATCCGATGCTTGCCCCGCATGAATCTCATGGACCTCAACACCCAGCTCGCGCAGCAAATCGGCAAGATAACCTTGAGCCGCTCCCCCCATGGGGTCGACCACCACGCGCAGACGAGCGGCACGAATGGCATCGGCATCGACAAACGATGCTACCGCTCGCATATAGTCGGGAATGATATCCGCCGTGCGATACTGCTCCTCGAGCCCCAGAGGTTCGGCGGCCATCGTTGCCTCGAGTTCTTCGATGACGTCCTGGTTTGCCGTGGAACCATCGCCCATGCGCAGTTTGAGACAAAGATAGCCCTGCGGATGATGTGAACCGGTCACCATGAGCGCCCCGCACGCCTCGCCATCGTATGCGGCAGCCCACGTGATGGCAGGCGTGGGTACAAAACGGGCCGCGAGCACGGCATCAAGGCCATGGGCCGCAAGCACGCCAGCTGCAAGTTCTGCAAACTCGCGCGCCCGGGGACGGGTGTCATACCCGATATATACCGTCTTGCCGGGATATGTCTTTTGCCAGAGCTCGCCAGCGGCATCAGCGATACGGGCAACATTGTCAGCGTTAAAATCCTCGCCGACGCGAGCGCGCCAGCCATCAGTTCCAAAATGAATTATCGCGCACACACGCAGACACCTCGCAGTGTTTGGATCATGGTACGCAGGTGGTATACCCGCAACGAGCGCCCGGCAAGCCGCCGGCGCACGCATTCACCGTTTAGGCAAAAGCCGTCGAGGGCGCATATAGACAAAAAACCGCCCCGGTCGGGGCGGCAATTCGAATGTGCTTTTCTTAGGACTCTATATATCGAGCGCGTCTGCCATAGCAGCCGTCGTGATCGCCGTGGTTCCGCAACAGCCACCAACCATTGCGGCGCCAGCCCGCTTCCACTCGACGCATGCGCGCGCGAAAGCTTCGGGGTCCTCGTGCCACACGGGCCCATCTTGCGTTTGGACCGGATTTCCCGCATTGGGACGTACAGTAACGGGCGTCGTGGCTATCTTGACCATTCTTGGTACCGCAGCGGTAGCCGCTGTCAGGGTGCAGCAATTGATCCCAACCGAGCTCGCACCGTGCTTCTCGGCATACAAGATGGCACCTTCGATGTTTAGGCCATCACCCAGCAGGTCGCCCTTGTCATCAATAGCAAAGCTCACCAGAACGGGCATGCCATCAGCGGCATCATGGACACCGGCGAACACGGGCTGCAGATTGCGGATAGACGTGATCGTCTCGACCAGAATCCCGTCGACGCCGGCGTTGAGCAGGGCGGACGCCTGCTCGCGAGCATTTGCGCGAATCTCTCGATACTCGGAAGAATCCTCGACAAACCACTCAATCGCAATAGGCCCCATGGACCCCAGCAATAGCTGGGGATTTGCCTGGCGGGCATCGTCGACCGCCCCGCGATTGACCTCTGCCATAGATGGAGCGATTTCATCGCGATCGAGCGCAAAACCCGATGCCTGGAACGTATTGGTAATAAGCACCTGTGCACCAGCGGCGGCATACAGTCGGTGGATGCGAGAAACCGTCTGTGGTTCGGCGAGGTTCCAAAATGCCGGCGGAATATCGGTAGCACCGTATTCACTCAGCAGCACGCTGCCCATCGGACCCTGTGCCAGCAGCGTCTCGCTGGCAAGTCGGCGCATAAGCTCCTCGCCGCCGAAGCGATTGTAATAACTCGTATCCATATATATGTTTCGCTATTCCTCGATGCTGATTCCCTGCTTTTCGAGATAGGCGAGCCAACGGACCATTGTGTCCTCGGAAAGCGCGTGCTCCATCATGCAGGCCTCGGCATCGGCGCGCTCAAAGTCGACGCCGAGCTCCTGGACCAAAAATGTGCGAATCAGGCGATGGCGATACCAGATAGCCAAACCGACCTCGCGCCCACGGTTGGTCAGGATAACCTTGCCGTAGTGAGACTGCTCGACAAGTTCGGATGCCTTGAGAGCCGAAACCGCCTTGTTGACCGATGCCTTCGAAACGCCAAGGCGCTGTGCGATATCGACCGACCGCACGCCATTAGTCTCCCCATCCTCGCTTTCGATGCGAACCATGCACTCCAAGTAGTCTTCGTTCGCCACCGTTAGATGTAGCTCGCGCGAGCTATTTGTCGTATCCATGAACATCCGTCCCTTCTGCATTCAATGGCTGATTCTACCCCATCCAAGCGTCGCGGTATGCCGCGGCATACCGTGCTAGAGTTCTTGTTGCACACGACAACCAAGATTGGAGCGGTCTCTATGGAAAACACCACCACGAACCCCGATGTACTCGAGCGTTTTTTGCGCTACGTCCAGATCAACACACAGTCCGAGGATGCCAACTGTGACCAGGTTCCGTCGAGCACCGTCCAGTTTGATCTTGCCAATGTGCTTGCCGAGGAATTGCGCGAGCTTGGTGCAACCGATGCCCATGTAACCGAAAACGCCTATGTCTGCGCTCACATTCCCGCGAGCGCCGGCTCCGAGAATAAGCCCGCCCTGGGCCTGATCGCGCACCTCGACACCACCGAGGTCGCACCGGGCGCCGGCGTAGCGCCGCACATCGTGCACTACGAGGGCGGCGACCTGGTTTGCGGCATCGTCGACGGCAAGCCCGTATCCATGAGCACCGCCAAGCTCCCCGCCCTCAACAACCTTTTGGGCGAGGACCTGGTTTGCACCGACGGCACCACGCTGCTGGGCGCCGACGATAAGGCCGGTGTCGCCGAGATTATGGCGCTCGTCGCACGCATTGCACAGGACCCCAGCCTGCCCCACCCCACGCTTGGTATTTGTTTCTGCCCGGACGAGGAAATCGGCCACGGTGCCGAGCTGTTGGATATCGAGGACTTTGGCTGTAAGTATGCCTACACAGTCGACGGCGGTCCGGTTGGCGAGCTTGAGTGGGAGTGCTTCAACGCCGCCGAGGCTACCGTTAGCTTTGAGGGCCAGTCCATTCACCCCGGCGACGCCAAGGGCCGCATGGTTAACGCGGGCAATCTGTTCTGCGACTTCAATGCCCTGCTCCCCTACGTGCAGCGTCCGGAATACACCGAGGGCTACGAGGGTTTCTATCACCTCGAGGGCGTTTCTGCCACAGTCGACCATGCCACGGCGCGCTATATCGTCCGTGATCACGATGCCGCCAAGTTCCAGCAGAAGCTCGAGCTGATGGATGCTGCCGCCGCGCTGCTCAACCAGCGTCTGGGCGAGGAGCGCGTAACGGTCGAGATCAAGCACCAGTACCGTAACATGGCCGAGATTGTCCGCGACTACCCAGAGCTGATCGATGTCGCTAAGGAATCCTTCCTTGCCTGCGATGTTGAGCCCCAGGTGCTGCCGATTCGCGGCGGCACCGACGGTGCACAGCTGTCGTTCCGCGGCCTGCCCTGTCCCAACCTTTCAACGGGCGGCTACTGCTACCACGGCGTCAACGAGTTTGTTCCGGTCAGCTCGCTCGTCAAGATGACCGACGTCTTGCAGGAGCTCGTCGCCCGCTTCGCATAAGGAACTCGAATAATCTAGGTAAGCAAAATCGCCCCGTCCTCAAAACCGAGAACGGGGCGATTTTTTGGTGCAAGGGGAGTAGTCGGCATCGCTGGTTGAATCAACGTCAGCGAGCGACGTCCAGGGCGAACAAGTTGGCATGAAAAAGGCAGGACATTGATTCTGGTCATGCCCTGCCTTTTGAATGACAAATTGTCGCTCTGGGCGGCGCGCAGCGTCGAGCCGTGGGGGGGGGGGGGGGGCCCCCGCCCCCCCCCCCGTTTTCTTTTTAAAAAAAAAAAAACCCACTAGGCACCACCGCAAAAAAATATAATATAAAAAAAAAAAAAAAAAAAAAAAAAA
>NZ_JBQKLA010000044.1:0-4405 GCF_052116465.1 Collinsella sp. Sow4_D11
ATCAGCGGGGGGTGTCAGTGATGGAACTGGCTCGCCAATCGGGTCTCACTCGACGCACCGTGTACCGGACCCTCAGCCGATGACGGCGGCGGCCTGCAGGGTGCCGTCGTGCGATCGCCAAGCGGTCGCCAAAGGTCTGTGCATGCTGCACTACAAGCGGCAGCGGCGCGGCGCACCTCTGGAGCCGACGGGCCCGAGAGTGGGCGACCCGGACGGTTACGGCCTGTACGGCGTCCTCGACCGCGATGACGACTCGGTGCTGTGCCATGAGTGTGGGAAACGCCCCCGCTCGCTCGGCGCCCATCTCGCGCCTGCTCATGGCATGACTGCTGTCGAGTACCGGGCAGCGCACGGTCTGCCGCGTGGCATCCCGCTGGTGTCGCTGTCCATCTCGGAGCGCATCTCTGAGCAGTCGGCGGCGCGGGTCGGGTCACCACAGTGGCGGCAGCTGGAGGCTGCCCGTGATCCGCTGGCGGCGTCGCAGGCGCGGGACCTGTCGAGCACCGCGCCAGCGGTGCGGCAGGAGCGCTCCGAGTCTGCGCCTGAGCGGCTGCCGGAGCGCAAGCCGCAGCGGCGTCGCTGCCCGATCTGCGGCGGCACCTACTATGGGGCGAGGGCGCGGACGTGTGGGCGCGCCGAGTGCATCAGTGAGTCGGAGTCACGGGCTGCACGTCGGCAGGCTCAGGAGGGTCGCCGTCGTATGACTGTCGCCGAGGGCATGATCTTGCGCTCCGTGCAGGGTAGAGAACTGGGGCGGGTCATCGCCGCCCTCGAGGCGGATGGTGTGCGACGGGTCGATATCGCTGCCGAGCTTGGCAAGTCGCCTGCGTGGGTGTCGGAGCACTACCCACAACGCGCCGACAGGCCGGTGACGCCTCACCTAGAGCCGGTTGCCGAGGTCGAGGGGCGGCAGCGGTGGACGTGGGAGCAGCGTAGTCGACAGCTCGCGATCCTGCTGGGCGAGGGCGGCGCATGGCCTCCTCTCGCGTCTCGGCTGGGGTCGTGGGTGCGCGACCAGCGCCGGTATAGGGAGCGGCTCACGCCGGAGCAGGTGGCCGAACTGGAGTTGATTCCGAGATGGACGTGGGAGCCGTCCTCGCGCGACCAGGGATGGGCCGCCAAGTTCAAGAGCCTGTCTCGCTACGCCGAGCAGCATGGTCACGCTGCGCCTGCGCGCGAGGAGCGGTGGGAGGGGTGGCGGATCGGTGCGTGGGTGTCACAGCAGCGGCATCGGCGCGGTCGCCTCTCGGCGGAGCATCAGGCGACACTGGAAGGGCTGCCGGGTTGGGCGTGGGTAGCGCCGATGGGCCGACCCGCAGACTAGAGCGATCGCCCCCAAAAAAACCCACAATCTTTTTTCCCGATTCCTCTTGCGCACCACCATATAGTGGTGTAGACTGATTTCATCAGGACAGGGGAACAGCCCCACCAACACTCTCTAGGAGCAGAGATGACCAGCATCACCACCGCAGCCGGTACCTACACCATCACCCACCGCGCCGAGAACAGCGCCCTCGTCGACATCATCCTCAACGGCCGCACCACCATCGCCTCGGGCATCCCCGCCGCCGACGCCGACGAGAAGATCGCCCGCCACACCGAGCTCGTTGCCTCACGCAAGGCCGTCCGCGAGGCGTGGGAAGCTCGCGGGATCATCATCGTCCGCGACGCCTCCGACATGCCCCGCGCCGCCCGGATGCGTCACATGAACCGCGTCGCCCTGTACCGCACCGCCGACGAGCAGCTCCTCGACCACTACGCCAGCATCGACGAGGTGCCGATGCCCGAGCCCACCACCGAGACTGTCGAGACCGCTGACGCCACCGTCGAAACCGTCGAGGTCGAGGCTGTGCGCGGCACCATCACCGACACCCAGATCGCCACCATCCTCGACCTGGTCGCCGCGGGCGCTCACGAGGAGGGCGGCTTCTATGCCGGCCCCACCACCGAGGCGGGTGTGCGGGCGATGAGCCGCGACGACGCGGCGACCTACATCACCAGCCTGACCGGGCGCTACTGAGCACCCACGACACGAGAGGACAGATGATGACCACCACATGGAGCGAGATGCGGTCCTACGCCACCGCTACCGCCGACCACACCGCCGCCTCGTACGGCGCGGCCCGCGCCTACTGCGCGGCCCTGTTCGACGGCGACGAGATCGAGACCACCCGGGACATGCTCAACCGCATCCGCCGCGAGAAGCGCGTCGCGTCGCAGGCCCTCACCGAGGCCCGTCAGGCGTACGCCGCCGCCACCGATCTGCTGGACACAGCAGAGGATGAGGGCATGGACCCCCAGCTCGCCGGCGTCATCCGCGCGAGCGTGGAGGGCGAGCTGAGATATCAGCGGGCTCTGTGGGATGTGCTCGACGCCGCGGCTGACCGGATCTGCTCGATCATCGAGCCCGTGGAGGTGTACTGAGATGCAGATCAGCCAGGTCAAGAGCGATGCATACTACCGCGCCAAGGTCGCCCGTCACCTCGCGAGCGTGGGCGCACCCGATGCCGACCCGACGCCGCTGGCCGAGTGGACTGCCGACGTCGACCGGGAGGGGCGGATGCGCCGGTCCGCGATCATCGACCAGACCGGTGCCGTGATCGCTGAGTGTGTGCGGATCGGTGGCGGCATGCGAGTGGGGGCTGACTACCTGACTGATGAGGATGCTGAGCGGTACGGGCTGGAGCGCACCGAGCGGGGGTTGGCGATCGCTCAACTTCGGCGGATGCTGGATCGGCCACTGATCTGCGTGCGTCACTGGGAGGTCGCGTCCGGATCGAGCCCGCGATGATGTCGGGGGCTGAGCTGGCGGCGCTGAGGGCTGTGATGGGGCACTCCCTGGACTCGCTGGCGGCGGCGCTCCAGGTGAATCCTCGGACGGTGCGGTCGTGGGAGTCAGGCAGGGACCGGATCAGCGACCGGGCTGAGGGGCTGATTTGGGGCGAGCTGGCCCGCCATGACGAGGCGGTGGAGCGGATGCTGGACGCTGAGATGCCGATCGCGCTGTCGCGTGGACCTGTGGGGGATCGTCCTCGTGGGTGGTGGGCGGCGGCGGCTGGTCGGGCGATGCTGGCTGATCCTGATATCGAGGTGGAGTGGGCCTACGCCGCACTCCACAACCATGGCTAGATACATCGCCACGCGGGCCTGGCGTGACGCGTCCCGCATTCTCCAACGGCTCGACCACGACCTGGCGCATATGGGCCACGGCTACCTCCTTCGCGGTCGTCCCGTTGTGGACCCGGCGCTAGTGGTCGCAGAAACTGACTCTGGCGAGCCCTCCCCGGTCGCTTTCGGCAAGCCTCGCGCGCTCACAGCCAAACATCTGGCCCGGATTCTCGGCGGAGATCGCCAGCCCAGCGCGCACTCGGTCGACGGCGGCTGGCGCTGGTACCAGGTTTCAATGCCGGATGTCTACGGCTACATCAACGCCTCCTCTCAGAGGCAGGACGCCGTGGGCCACCTGGCGCTCGTGGCCAGCGTTGTCCCCTACTCCCAGCTCACGCTTTCCGAGGCTGTTGGCGTGACGCTCGACATGATGCGCCTCGACCCTCGACCGGAGCTGGGCCACCCGAGCAAAGCCGCAACCGATTGGGCGGAGCACGGCCTCGGCCTGATCGACTGTTGGCAGGCCCGCCAGCTGCGCTACCAAGGCCGCGGACTGGGCGACGTGGAGACCCTGGCGCGCCGGATCGACGCGCTGCGTGTCATGTGCGCCCGATGGCATGTCCATCAGGCCGAGATGGACCTCGCCGCCGCGAAGGACAAGCTCACGGCCCGCTGAACGTCCGGGATTCTGGCCGCGGGGCTCGCGGTTTCAGCCTGTAAAGAACGCCCCCGGCATCAGCCGGGTGCGGCCTTGGGTCTTCCCAGCACCCGCCCGATGTGATGACACACAAATTTGCCCCCCCGACCACAGCGGTCGGGGGGGGCAGATTTGTGTTCGGGGCGGGCTAGGTGGCTCCCTCATCCTCGTCAGCGGCATGGCGGGGGGCCACGCCACTGTCGTCCTGGTAGCGGCGCAGCAGGTACGCCAGCAGCGCCGTACCTGCGGCCTGGATCGCGGACCAGGTCCACACCTCCCACGACGCCAGCCAGTCACGCAGCGACGGGGCCGCGAGCGAGCCGACGAGGGTGGTGAGCACAGCGAGTCCGACAGCGATCGCGAGGCCCTGCCGCAGGGTCTGCCAGCCACGACGGGCGGCGATCGCCGGACGATCCTCGGGAGCGATGCTGATGGGGTTGGGGGTGGTGGTCATGGGAGTCTCCTCAGGCAGTAGGCGTGGACGGCTCGGTGTCGTCCACCGGATCAGGGTCGAGCCACAGGCTCGGGTCGATATGGCCACGGATGCGGTGCGGGACGCGGGGCATCCGGCCCCAGTCAGGGCGGCGGAGCATCCCGACC
>NZ_JBQKLA010000045.1:0-3756 GCF_052116465.1 Collinsella sp. Sow4_D11
ATGCGCGTAAGTCTCGTGGGCTCGGAGATGTGTATAAGAGACAGCAAATCGTCAACTTGGCCTTCAGCAGCATGTGCCTCAAATGTCATTGAGATAACAGCTTCTTCGTTGTCTTTTGTATCAAAGTCAAGTCCTGACGTGCAAAGAGCGTTATCAATGATAACAATAATAGGGTCATTAGTCCCTGACATAGTACCTACGATACCGAGATTTTCGATATAATCGCCATTTTCAAGTTTTGATTTTCCTGAAACGATCTTGTACCCTGTTGGTGCAGTAGTTCCATCTGCTTCAGTAACCTTACCGTTAATAGATAAACGGATATTTTCCGCTGTGATTTCTTTAACGTTGACTTCGATTTTAGCCGTCTGGCTCTCTAGCAGTTTTTGACCGACAGCTGGCACATATACTCCGTCAACTTCAACAGTACGGTAGTTTGTTTCGATTGTGACCTTGTTACCGCCTGACGTAGCTCCTAACAACTCACCTTCCCAAACTCCATTCCCGTCAGTGCCACCTGCCTTGTTCCAGGTTAGGTTTTTATAAACTGCACCCGCATTAATAAGATAATGCTTTGGCGTATTAGCTGTATAGCCTGTACGTTTTACTGGTGTTTTAACTCCCATTTAATTTCTCCAATCTAATTTAATATAAAAACGCGAATTCCGTCGTTGCAATCGTCCAGGTTTGTTGGCACGGCCTGCATTGACTGGAATTGCGTTCGCATGTAGCAATCCTCTAGCATTGTGTCAAAATGCCTCAAGTGCATCTTAATGCTCTCAGATAATGTTTCGATTTCGACCTGGTCTAGGCCTTTGTTACAAAAAATATCCACATCCAGGTAACAACCATCTGCATGACGGTCAATTCTGGTCAAGCTAGTCGAAAAGACCACATATGGATACTTGACAGTCTTAGCAGAGTTCTTGATGTAGTAGCTCTCACTGTGGACAGTTTTCAGCTCTTTTAAGATTGTTTTGATAACTTCTTTCATCTACCCTCCCAACTCTCTTAAACAGTCCGCCAAAATGTCTCTTATAGCTTTTTGGTTTTTCCTGAATGCTGGTCGTAGGTATGGTTGTGGTGACATTCCGTAAGTAAAATGTACCTCACCGTTTGGTGTTTTATATACCCAACCACCCTTACGACCGCTTCCTTTTTCAGCAAATTCACCAGTGCCATATTCGACATAGATTGCATACTCGCAATTAGTACCAATATAGGCAACCAGTTCGCTCTCGTTGACCTGGTACCCAATGCTGTCTCGTAAGCCTCCTTTATCGACAGGTGCTAAAAGCACAGCGTGACCCTCAACCAACAACGAAGCTTTGATAAGACCTCTAATCGCAGCACGTTCAAGTTCTCTTTTGGCTGCCTCTGAATTATCTACAAATTTCATCAGTGGACACCGTTAATATAGATTTCCAGATGATGGCCAATATTCACCGGATCATCAACATAGGTCACTTCATAGGTTTTTCCATTGACTTCGATTTTGTCTTCAATTTCAGCATTGACTGTCATATTCTTAGTCAAGATGACATGGGTACTGTCTGCAAGATAGGCTAACTTGTCATTGGATTCATTTCCATCAAGCATATCCATATAGCCAATAAATTCAGCTACTTTCTTATGCTCAAAGATTTCTTGTCCAAGTTCATTTTCGCCATTTGCTATATTTTTCAAAAGATAAAACGTTAACATCACGACCACCTCAACTTTCGATACTTGTCCAAGAAACCAAGCAAGCTGACTGGATAACCTTCCGAACTTTCAGCAGCCGTCACATCGTAGTAAGTCACTGACCAACGTGCCACGGTTTCGGATTTGATACCGGCCTTATCTCGCATTTTGGCGTCATAAGCAATCAACTTCTTGACACCTGTCAGCACGTCAGCAGGATAGCTCACTTTAGTTGCTATAGCCCCTGAATTGGTTTCTGTGATAAAATCCCCACGGATAGTAATTGCATCATCAGAGACACTCTCAACAACGTATAGACCATTGTTGTAGTCTGTTCCATTGATTTATATTGTGTCGCCAGCTTTAAATATATCCAAACGTCCGCTATTAGCTTTGATTGTACTTCCAGATAATCGCAAACCACGAATGCGGAATTTAATCAACTGAAAATTGTTGTTTGTCAACTTTCGGACCATTGTTTCTAGCCCATCACACGTTTCCTGTGTCGCATCTGCATCAAGTTTTAATGCTTCTTCTAGACTAATAATCATACATACCTCCATTTAAAAAGGAGAGTAGCAGACTACTCCCCTAGTTTCGATGCTTCCAAAATTTCAAGCAATGTTTCCGTCTTTGCATTATTGGCATTCTCGATGCCTGCTTCGTCCAATTGGGCTTTGATTTCATCACGGGACAATTCTTCCACGGTTTCGGACTCAATATCCCCTGCTACTTCTTCAAATCCTGCTTCGATGAGCCGGTCAGCAACCAAGTCGCTATCTGTCTCTTTGATGACGTTCAAGCGTTTAAATTTACGCATGAGCTACCTCCTAAGCTACTGTATTGGCAAAGATTGATTTTTCTTTTGATTTCGGAATCCAGATATCATGATACTTGCGGTAGTCCATATCCCAAGCGTTTGCACGTTGGTTAGTCATTGGATCAAATACACGTACTACGTCTGTTTTAGATACTGCAATAGGTGCATTTTCGGCAACGATAAGCCAGTTAATAGCTTTTGCTAACGGATCAGCCACGAATCCACCTTTTTCTTGACCGCCAGTCTTGCCGTCATTAAATTTAAACGCAGTTTGAAGCAATGATTGTTGTGTTGGCACAATTTCATGACCGTCAATTTTTGTAACAACAGTTGCCACTTCGCCAGCCGGCACTGTGACCGTTGAAATACGTTTAGATGCTTTGTCATCAAGTCCAAGATTAGTCAACATGGTTTCGGACATGGTAATTTTAAGTTTTGCAGTATTTCCGACAATCTCTTTTACTGTTGCAATGTCTTTCAAAAGTTCTTTCAAGATGTTTGAGTCTGTGATTGCAGCAGTACGAGTTTGACCAACTGCAATAGCTTTAGCGGCAATAGCAGAATAGCGATAAGCGTCGATTTCAGGTACAACCAAAGTGCGTTGGAATTCGCCCATGACTGTTCCAGCAGTTGCTACAAAGTTTGTTTCGTCCACGTCCATAGCGTCCAACTGGAATTTACGACCACGGTCTTGAGTGAGTTTGTAAGTATTCCATGTAAGTGTCACAGCACCACCAACGTAACCAGAAGAACGATCATAATCTGCAAGGCCATCCATAACGATAGACGGCAATTTGACTTCGTTGCCACCGTTGTATTGTACCAATTTACTGTTTACTTCCATCCAACCTGTCGTCGATTCTTGCACAATTTGTTTGTCAAGGACTGGTTGGAAAATTTTTGAATATTCGAGTGTGTTTGCCATTTATTTTTTCTCCTTAAAAAGTTATTTTCCGAAGACAGCTGATTCAAAGTCAGCAGTCAGTGATTTTGATGGGTCAATTTTCCCACCTGGTGGAATATCCACCCCACCTAAAGTTTTAAAGCCGTTATCAGCTTGTTCAGGCTCCGTGGTTTTGAAGAATGTAGGGTGATTAGTCTGTAAGTCCTTGATTTTACTGTCAAGGTCCTTAATACTGCCATCTTCTGCTAATTCCACATCGCCAAGTTTGTACATGAGATAGTCTAAATCAGTCGCTTTAGCACTAGAACTGTCTCTTATACACATCTGACGCTGCCGACGACTTAACGAC
>NZ_JBQKLA010000046.1:0-3399 GCF_052116465.1 Collinsella sp. Sow4_D11
CCGATTCAACGGGTGGGAGCCGACCACGGTCACCACCACCCGCCCCGACGGCACAACCATCACCACCCGTGACCCCGAGTTCGACGCGTGGGAGCGGTCGCTGTGGATCGCATTCGACGCGTGGGAGAAGCAGTGCTGCCCCGGCTGCGGCACCCCCTACGAGCGTGGCCTGTGGGACAACGACGCCGAGCCGGACAAGCGGCCACGGTGGCGCGTCGGCATGTATCGCTGCCGCCCCTGCGAGGTGCTGGAGCAGGTGCAGAGCAAGCACGTCAAGGCCCTCGAGGCTGCCAACCATGACCAGCCCGTCCCCACCCACCACCTCAAGTGGTTCGCGTTCGAGCACCCCGAAGGGAGGCCCTGATGGCTGACCGCAATGTCAAGGTCATTCTCGCTGCCTCTGTGGAAGGATTCACGGCGGCGCTGGGTCGCGCGAAGGCGTCGGTGGAGACTCTGGGCGCGGCGACCGCGAAGGCCTCTCAGACGGAGGGGTGGCGCCGCGCTGGCACTGCGATGATCGGCCTCGGCGCCGCCGCCATGGCCGGGGTCGCGATGGCCGTCCGCGCCTCGGCATCGTTCGAGCAGTCGATGGCGGAGGTTGCCGCCACTGGCGAGGAGGCCCGTGGACAGATCGCCGGCCTGCGCAAGGCCGCGCTCGACGCTGGGCGCGACACTGCTTTCTCGGCCACCGAAGCCGCCGACGGCATCACGGCGCTGGCGAAGGCTGGCGTGTCCACCGCTGACATCCTGTCGGGCGGTTTGCGGGGCGCACTCAACCTCGCTGCCTCCGGCCAGCTGAGCGTCGCCGACGCCGCTGAAACAACATCCGCCGCCCTCGTCCAGTTCAAGCTGAAGGGCAAGGACGCTGGGCATGTCGCGGACCTGCTCGCCGCAGGAGCTGGTAAGGCCATGGGCTCGGTCGGGGACATGGGGCAGGCGCTCAAGCAGTCCGGCGTCGTCGCCTCCCAATTCGGCGTCTCCATCGAGGAGACCGTCGGCACTCTCGCCGCGTTCGCCTCCACGGGCATGATCGGCGCCGAGGCGGGCACCGGGTTCAAGTCGATGCTGCTGGCCCTGGCGAAGCCGTCCAGAGAGGCGCAGCGCGCCATGGACGAGCTCGGCATCTCCGCCTACGACGCCGAGGGCCAATTCGTGGGCATCACCAACCTCGCCGGCCAGCTCAAGGACAAGCTGGGCGACCTGACCGTGGAGCAGCGGCAGGCGGCCCTGTCCACGATCTTCGGCTCGTTCGCGATCCGCAACGCGTCGGTGCTGTACGAGCAGGGCGCTGAGGGTATCCAGCAGTGGGTCGACAACGTCAACGACTCCGGCTACGCGGCCCGTGTCGCCGCAGGCCTGCTGGACAACCTGAACGGCGATTTGCAGGTGCTCGGCGGCTCGTGGGAGACACTGCTGATCAAGATGGGCACAGACGCCCAAGCCCCATTGCGGAGCGTCGTGCAGTGGCTGACCGAACTGATCAACGCGGTTGCTGAGCATCCAACCATGGCCGCCTCGGTCCTCAAGCTGCTGGCCGCGTTCGGCGGGTTCGCGCTCGCCGCTGGTCTGATCATGAAGGCCACGACGGCGGCTGTCGAGTTCCGTACCGCGCTCTTGGCGTTGCAGGCAGCCCAGCCCAAGTTCATCGGCGCCTTGGGAGCCATGGGGAGGGCCGCTGGCGCTGTGGGCCTGGCCTTCGTGGCGCTCGAAGTCGCCTCCATGGTGTTTGAAAAGGTCAGGGTTGGCCAACCGACGCTTGAGCAAACCGCTTCGTTGATGGATCAGCTGGCCCTGTCCACTGAATCCGCCGCCGCCGCAATGTCTCGCCAAGACTTCGCGGCTCAGACGAGCATGGGTTGGCAGAAGATCGAACTGAGCGTCGAAGGGGCGTTCGAGCAGCTGAGGAAGTGGGATGACCTGCGGAACAGCTCTGACCCGATGGCCAACCTTTTTGCAGGCGCATCGGCCAATCTGGGCGCACTCAAGGAACTGGAAGAGGGCTTCCGGCGAGCAGATCAGGCGCTCGGCCAGATGGTTGGCACCGGCCACGCCGACAAGGCCGCCGCCGCGTTCGCCCGCATGGCCGAGGCGGCCAAGAAGCAGGGTGTCGATAACGATTCTCTCATCCGCCAGTTCCCGACCTATGCGGAGGGGCTGCGGGCGCAGGCGTCGGCGCTGGCTGAGGCGACGGGATACACCGACCTGCTCAACCTGTCCAACGAGGACCTCGTGCGCTGGATGGGTGGCGACATCCCCATCGCCGTCCGGTCCGCCCAGATCGCCGCCAAGGACGCAGGCTCGACATCCGAGGCGCTGACGAAACAGCAGAAGGAACTCTCTGCCGCCACCGACGCCGCGACCCGAAGCTATGACGAGTATGTCAACAGCCTGTTCGCCGCCAACAACGCTGCCGTCGCCATGCTCGACGCACAGCTCGGCTTCAACCAGTCCGTGCTGGACGGCAGCAAGGCCGCCAAGGAGTGGGCCGAAAAGGTCGCTGGCGGGCACGCCCAGGCCAAGAGCGCGTTCGACCGGACGACCGAAGCTGGCATTGCGAACAACCGCGTCATGCTGGACATGGTCAGCAATGCGCAGCGCGACATCGAGGAACGCACCAAACAGGGTGAGTCGATCGAGTCGATCATCGCTATCCACGGCCAGTACCGCGACCAGATGATCAAGGTCGCCACCCAATACCTCGGGAGCAAGGCCGCGGCAGTCGCCTACATTGACCAGCTGTTCAAGACACCGAAGAACATCAGCACCGCGGTCCAGTTGGAGAAGTCGGCCGCCGATGCGCGCCTGAATCAGTGGAAAACCAAGCTTGACGGCGTGCCCGACACTGTGCGCACCAGCATTCTCGCCGCCGTGGAGCGGGGCGACCTCGCGACCGCGAACCGGCTCCTGGCGGACGCAGCCCGGACCCGCACTGCCACGATCAAAGTCCATGTCTCCAAGGACGGCCGGGAGATGGTCGGCGGCGGAAACAGGGCAACTATCAACGCCTCTGGCGGGCTGTACACCGACCGGGCGAACGGGCACCTGCCGCAGATCGCGCGAGCGGGCGACTGGCGCATCTGGGCCGAGCCGGAGACGGGCGGCGAGGCGTACATTCCGCTCGCCAACGACTGGCGCCGCCCTCGAGCGCAGTCGATCCTCCGGGAGACGGCCAGCCTGATTGGGATGCGCACCTACGCCGGTGGCGGCATCTCGCACACCACCCCAGTTCTCGACACATCCGGCGTCGCGGACGCGGTTGCTGCCGGTCTGGCTGGTGCCCGGATCGTCATGGTGGACCCGACCTCGGGTGTGGAGCGGCTGGTGGATGCGCGGATCGAGATGGCTGGCCGTCGGTCGGCATCGACGGTGAGGAGACGCTGATGATACTGGCTCCGCTGG
>NZ_JBQKLA010000047.1:0-3390 GCF_052116465.1 Collinsella sp. Sow4_D11
CCGATTCAACGGGTGGGAGCCGACCACGGTCACCACCACCCGCCCCGACGGCACAACCATCACCACCCGTGACCCCGAGTTCGACGCGTGGGAGCGGTCGCTGTGGATCGCGTTCGATGCGTGGGAGAAGCAGTGCTGCCCCGGATGCGGCACCCCCTATGAGCGTGGACTGTGGGACAACGACGCAGACCCGAACCAGCGCCCACGGTGGCGGGTCGGCATGTACCGCTGCCGCCCCTGCGAGGTGTTGCAGCAGGTGCAGAGCAAGCACATCAAGGCCCTCGAAGCGGCCAACCATGACCAGCCAGTCCCTACCGGCCATCTCCAGTGGTTCGCGTTCGAACACCCCGAAGGGAGGCCCTGATGGCTGATCGCAACGTCAAGGTCATTCTCGCGGCCTCCGTGGAGGGATTCACGGCGGCGATGGGGCGCGCGAAGGCGTCGGTTGAGACGCTGGGTGCTGCGACCGCGAAGGCGTCACAGACGGAGGGGTGGCGTCGCGCAGGTACCGCCATGATCGGGCTGGGCGTAGCCGCCATGGCTGGGGTCGCGATGGCCGTCCGCGCCTCAGCGTCGTTCGAGCAGTCCATGGCGGAGGTTGCCGCTACTGGCGAGGAGGCACGGGGGCAGATCGACGGCCTCCGCAAGGCCGCGCTCGACGCTGGACGCGACACCGCATACTCCGCCACCGAAGCCGCAGGCGGCATTACCGCACTCGCGAAGGCAGGTGTCTCGACTGCGGACATCCTGTCGGGTGGCCTGCGTGGCTCCCTCGACCTCGCCGCCGCCGGCCAACTCAGCGTCGCCGACGCAGCCGAGACTGCCTCCGCCGCACTCGTCCAGTTCAAGCTCCAGGGCAAGGACACGTCACGAGTAGCCGACCTGTTGGCCGCTGGTGCGGGCAAGGCCATGGGCTCGGTTGGGGACATGGGGCAGGCTCTCAAGCAGTCCGGCGTCGTCGCCTCCCAGTTCGGGGTCTCTATCGAGGAGACCGTCGGCACCCTCGCCGCGTTCGCCTCCACGGGCATGATCGGTGCCGAGGCTGGCACAGGCTTCAAGTCGATGCTGCTGGCGCTCGCGAAGCCGTCGAAGGACGCGCAACGCACCATGGACGATCTCGGCATCGCCGCCTACGATGCCCAGGGCCAGTTCGTCGGCATCACCGACCTCGCCGGACAACTCAAGGACAAGCTGGGTGGCCTGACCGTGGAGCAGCGGCAGGCTGCTCTGTCCACCATCTTCGGGTCGTTCGCGATCCGCAACGCCTCGGTGCTGTACGAGCAGGGTGCCGAGGGCATTCAGCAATGGGTCAACAACGTCAACGACTCCGGCTACGCGGCGCGTGTCGCCGCTGGGCTGCTGGACAATCTCAACGGCGATCTCCAGGTGCTCGGCGGCTCGTGGGAGACACTGCTGATCAAGATGGGCACCGACGCACAGGCGCCGCTGCGCGGCGTGGTGCAGTGGATGACTGAGCTGATCAATGCGGTCGCCGAGCATCCAACCATGGCAGCATCGATCCTCAAGCTGCTGGCCGCGTTCGGCGGGTTCGCGCTCGCCGCGGGCCTCATCATGAAGGCCACCACGGCCGCCGTCGAGTTCCGCACCGCACTCGGCGCGCTCCGCACCGAGCACCCCCAAGCCGTGGGCGCGCTCGGCAAGATCGGTAAGGCTGCCGGCGCTGTGGGCTTGGCCTTCGCTGGCCTCGAGATCGCCTCCATGATCTTCGAGAAGATTCGGGCAGGCCAGCCCACTCTGGAGCAAACCTCGTCGCTGATGCTGCAACTGGCGGCATCCACCGACTCGGCCGCTTCCGCACTGTCCCGCCAGGACTTCGCCGCCCAGACGAGCATGGGCTTCCAGAAGATCGAGCTGAGCGTCGAAGCTGCATTCGAGCAGCTCAAGAAGTGGGACAACCTGCGCGACGGCTCCGACCCACTCGCCAAGATGTTCGCCGGCATGTCCGGCCACTACGGCGCGCTCAAGGAGCTCGAGGAAGGGTTCCAACGTGCGGACAGTGCGTTGAGCCAGATGGTGAGCTCCGGCAGCGCCGATCAGGCCGCAGCAGCATTCTCTCGCATGGCCGAGGCTGCGAGGCAGCAGGGCGTCGACAACGAGTCCCTGATCCGCCAGTTCCCGACCTACGCGGAGGGTCTGCGTGCGCAGGCGTCCTCGCTGCATGAGGCAACCGGGTACACCGACCTGCTGAACCTGTCGAACGAGGACCTCGTGCGCTGGATGGGTGGCGAGATTCCCATCGCAGTGCAGTCCGCGCAGATCGCCACCAAGAACGCAGGCTCGGCATCCGAAGCGCTGACGAAGAAGCAGAAGGAACTCGCCAGCGCCACCGACACCGCGACGCAGAGCTATGACGACTACGTAGACAGCCTGTTCGCCGCCAATCAGGCCGCGATGGCATCGCTCGACAGCCAACTCGCGTTCAACAAATCCCTGCTCGACGGGCAGGCCGCCGCGCAGAAATGGGCAGGCGAGGTAAAGGCGGGCAACGCCAAAGCCGCCGACGCATTCAGCAAGACCACCGAGGCTGGCATCGCCAACAACCGCGTGATGATGGACATGATCTCCAACGCCCAGCGCGACGTAGAGGAACGCAAGCGGCAGGGTGACAGTGTTGAGTCGATCATCGCCACCCATGGGCGCCACCGCGACGAGCTGCTCAAGGTCGCAACCCAGTTCACCGGCAGCAAAGAGGCAGCCACGAGGTACGTGGACGAGCTGTTCAAGACCCCCAAGGACATCAAAACCGCTGTGCAACTGGAGAAGGCCGCTGCGGATGCCCGACTCAGGGAGTGGCAGTCAAAGCTCAACAACGTGCCCGACAGGGTGCGCACCGACATTCTCGCTGCCGTGCAGAGGGGCGACCTTGCCACCGCCAACCAGCTCCTGGCAGACGCGGCCCGAGACCGAACCGCGACGATTCGCGTCCGCATCTCCAAGGACGGAACCACGATGACGGGCGGCGGCAACAAGGCCCTCATCAACGCCGCTGGCGGACTCTACTCAGACCGCGCCAATGGACATCTCCCGCAGATCGCGAAGGCTGGAGATTGGCGCATCTGGGCCGAGCCGGAGACGGGTGGCGAGGCGTACATTCCGCTCGCCAATGACTGGCGGCGACCTCGGGCCCAATCAATCCTACGCGAGACGGCCAGCCTGATCGGGATGCGCACCTTTGCAGGAGGTGGCATCTCGCACACCTCCCCGGCGCTCGACACGTCGGGCATCTCGGCTGCTGTGGCGGATGGCCTGGCTGGTGCGCGGATTGTGATGGTGGACCCGACCTCGGGTGTGGAGCGGCTGGTGGATGCGCGGATCGAGATGGCTGGCCGTCGGTCGGCATCGACGGTGAGGAGACGCTGATGATACTGG
>NZ_JBQKLA010000048.1:0-3199 GCF_052116465.1 Collinsella sp. Sow4_D11
CCCCCATCAGAGGGCGCGGAGCGCCCGTGCCGCCCGGCGATAAGCGGGCGGGTCGGCCGAGCAGGGACGGCGAGGAGCAACCAGAGACGGTTGCGTGCTTCGCCCTCCCTGCTTTTTGTTTGGGGTCGTACGGGTCGTACGGGTCTACTCGTACGGGCCGCGGCCCAAACACTTGGAGCAGAGTTGACTTTGGGATGGGATCCAGGGGAGAGTTCCGGCCCGAAGGGTCGGGACACTGCGTCACTCCCCTGGAGTCCCGACCCCCGACCCGGACCCGTTTGGGCATGGAAGGGGGTCTGGGGGCGCGCCCCCAGACGGTCGGCTCGGCCGACCGTTGGGCCAAGCGGAGCGCGGAACGAGGTGAGGGGCGGTCCCCGAACGGAGTGGAGGAAGGGGGTCGAGGGGCGGCGCCCCCGCGGGTCCAGGGCGGCGCCCTGGCACGTCCTTAGCGAAGCTAAGGGCTAACGTGCTAGACTTTAAGTCGGCTAAAGTCTGTTCGAACCTGAAAGGGCTAGACATATGGCACACGTCGCCAAGTACAAGGCAACCTCGGTCGGCCACATGCTGGCGCACTACCGCCGGGATCAAAGTAGCCTGGAGCGCGAGAACATCGACAGGGGTCGGGTCGACCTTAACTACGATGTCAAAATCGGGTCGGACGGTCGGGCGCGCCTCGCGCGGGTCGGGACCGCCCGACCCGCATGGTCCACGGTCGAGAAGCGCCGCGAGGATGTCGACCGTGCCGCCAAGGCCGAGGGGCGGAGGGCCACGCGGAAGGACGCGGTGTTGATGGCCGATCTTGTCGTGACCCTTCCCGAGAACGTGCGCGCCGGAGACGAGGGTGCCTTTTTCAGGTACACGTACGAGTGGCTCGCCAACAGGGTCGGGAGCGAGAACCTTATGGGCGGGTTTGTTCACAAGGACGAGATCCGTACGGACGGTTCGCCTGTACGCGCCCACATGCACGCGCCATTTACGCCGATTCTGGATGGGCGTTTCAACTTCAAAAAAATGTGCCCGAGGACGTTCTATCAGAGCTTGCATAAGGACTTGGGAGACTATCTCGAGCGGCAGTTGGGGTACCGTCCCGAAGTCGAGTTGAACGAGGAGACGCGGGCGCAGAGGGTGTATACCGACAAGTCTGTTGATATCGACAAGGTACGCGGGGCTGTCGACAGGGCCGTGGTCGAGCCGGCGAGGCAGGAGGCCGAGAAGGCGATGGCCAAGGCACGTGCCGCCGGGGCCGAGGAGGCCAGGACCCGTGTCAAATTGGGTGCCCTGACGGCAGAGGTGAACAAAAAGCGGGACCTAGCTGCTGATTTGGACGGACGGATTTCAGAAAAAACGGCCGAGATTCACGTTTTGAACGGCGAGAAGTCCCAGATTTTGGAAAAACTCAAAGCCGAACAAGCCCGATTGGAGGGGGTTCAACGCAACTCAGCTGAGGCTCGAGGACGAGTTGCGGAGCTTGAGATCGCTGTCGAGCGCGAGCGCGTCAGAGCTGCAGAGCTTGGGCGTGAGGTCGAGGGAGCTAGAGCGCGAGTTGGACAGCTGGAGCGGGCTGTTGAGAGAGTTCGGTCGGCGGTTCGGAGCGTCCTCGAAACGCTGAGGACGGTGCCAGCCGCCCTTGCCGTGGCCCTGGGGCACCGTGCCCCGTCGGCGGCGGCGTTCAGGGCCGCCAGGGCCGCCGAGGCGGTCGGTGTGGCGGATACCGGTGCCAGGGCGGTACCGGAGACGCAGGAGCGCCCACAGCGCTCCCAGGGGCATTCTGAGGTCCAGGGCGGGAAGGCCCCAACAACCAAGGCGATAAAGGCGCGGCTCGCGGCGCTTGAAACCGCGAAAAACGATGAGAAGGGACGTGTCAGAAAATGGCATCGCTAGAGCTGTGGAAAAAGGACGGCAGCGTGACAATTCACGAGGTCGCGGACGTTGGTGGAGGACTCTTCTTCCAGGTGGCACCGCCCACAAACAACTACAGGCAGGGCGCGGCAATCTGGTTCGGGAACAGGCAGCTGTCGAACCTCTACGAGGATCTTCCGGTATCGACTGCCGAGGCGTGCTCCTTCGTTGCCGACAAGGAAGGGTGGGCCGCGGTCTACATCAACGGGCGGACCGTGTGGTCAGATGCCGCGGCGAGGGCCGTTGAGATGGCTGTCTCGGATGCTCTTGACTTTGGCGAGCCGCTGTAGCTGCGGAAATACCGGAAAACGTAAACTATAGTTTACGTTTTCCGGCAAAAAAACGCCCGCCCGGCCTAGACCAGGCGGGCGGGTGCGTGCTGTACAATGGGCTGGAGCGTGCGGGGATTAGGGCCCCCGAACGCGGCACATAAACGAGGTCACGTCTCGATCTGCGCCACCCGTGTACGGCACTATCATAGCGCGTGTGGTGGGAAATCACGAGATTGCGACCTCCCGAACTGGGAGGTTTTTTCATGCCGTACGCAGACCCTGAGAAGAAAAAAGAATGGGAACGTAAGAACCGCCAAGGCAAACAGCGCAAGATTTGGTGGGGTTACCTGTACGAGGATTCTGCCCCCGAGAACTTCCTCGAGCTGATGCGCGAAAGCGGTGTGGAGGGGCTTGCCATGCACCACGACCGCGACACGACCGCCGCGGGCGAGGTCAAGGAGCCGCATTGGCACGTTGTCGTGCGCTTCTCGCATGCCGTGGCTGCTAAAGAGGCCAAGGAGGTCCTGACCTCGTTCGGCTGCAAGGAAAAATCGGTTCAATACCGAGACAGCTGGACCGCGGTCGCGCGATACCTGTGCCACCTGGATGACCCGAACAAGGCCCAGTACGATCCCGCCGATGTGGTCGAGTTCGGCGGAGCTGACTATCTCGCCGCGATTAACAGGTCTGCCGACAAGTACCGCATAGTCGCCGAGATGTGCGCGTGGTGCAAGGAGAACAGGGTCTACAGCTTTAACAGGCTGGTCGACTACGCCCGAGACGAGAACCTCGAATGGTTTATGGCCCTATGCGATAACTGCGCGATCTTCATGCGCGAGTACCTCAAGTCGTACCGATACGACATCTTGGAGGGCGCTGCCGAGGAATAGAGCGCGGGGGGATGGGGGCCGCGCAGGCCCCCATCAGAGGGCGCGGAGCGCCCGTGCCGCCCGGCGATAAGCGGGCGGGTCGGCCGAGCAGGGACGGCGAGGAGCAACCAGAGACGGTTGCGTGCTTCGCCCTCCCTG
>NZ_JBQKLA010000049.1:0-2963 GCF_052116465.1 Collinsella sp. Sow4_D11
ATTAGCGACACGTGGATATCCCGCGGGCCCGGAGCGGTCCCGCAAGATACCACGGGCGCACGGCGGATGCCTTGGCACAGGGAGCCGATGAAGGACGCGGCAAGCTGCGATAATCCCCGGCGAGGAGCACACATCCTTCGACCCGGGGGTCTCCGAATGGGCGAACCCATGCACAGCAGTGTGCATATCCCCGGCCTGAACGCATAGGGCCGGGGAGGACAACCCGGGGAACTGAAACATCTAAGTACCCGGAGGAGAGGAAATCAATCTCGAGACTCCCCGAGTAGCGGCGAGCGAAAGGGGACCGATGGCCAAACCGTCGAGCGGGCGTACCCGGCAGGGGTTCCGCCGGCGGGGTTGCAGGGCCGCGCATCCGGGGGCTGCCGCCCCCGGGCGCAGGTCCGGCTGGGGAGCGGAACGGCATGGGAGGGCCGGCCGCAGCGGGTGACAGCCCCGTACGCGAACCCAGACCGGACGGCGCGACGCGGTCCCTGAGTAGGGCCGGGCACGTGAAACCCGGTCCGAACCTGGGTGGACCACCATCCAAGCCTGAGTACTACCCTGTGACCGATAGCGCACCAGTACCGTGAGGGAAAGGTGAAAAGCACCCCGGGAGGGGAGTGAAACAGTACCTGAAACCGTGCGCCCACGAGCAGTCGGAGCACCTTTACGGTGTGACGGCGTGCCTTTTGTAGAATGAGCCAGCGAGTCGCTGGCGCGGGGCGAGGTTAACCGAAAGGGAGCCGGAGCGAAAGCGAGCCTTAACAGGGCGACTTGAGTCCCGCGCCGCGGACGCGAAGCCGGGTGAGCTATCCGTGGGCAGGCTGAAGCGGGGGTAAGACCCCGTGGAGGGCCGAACGCACGTCGGTTGAAAACGGCGGCGATGACCTGCGGATAGGGGTGAAAGGCCAATCAAACCCGGAGATATCTCGTTCTCCCCGAAATAGCTTTAGGGCTAGCGTCGCGCGTTCACCGCCGGAGGTAGAGCACCGGATGGACGAGGGGGCTTCGCCGCCTACCGAATCCAACCGAACTCCGAATGCCGGCGGCCCAGAGCGCGGCAGTCAGAGCATGTGGGCTAAGCTGTGTGCTCGAGAGGGAAACAGCCCGGACCGCCCGCTAAGGTCCCCAAGTTCCAGCCGAGTGGCAAAGGATGTGCGTCCGCCCAGACAACCAGGATGTTGGCTTAGAAGCAGCCATGCATTCAAAGAGTGCGTAACAGCTCACTGGTCGAGTGGACATGCGCCGACAATACACGGGGCTAAGCTGGACACCGAAGCGGCGGGATTTTATCTATAGAATCGGTAGGGGAGCTTCCCATGGGCGGAGAAGCCGGAGGGCGACCGACGGTGGAGCGCATGGGAGTGAGAATGCTGGCATGAGTAGCGAGAGACGAGAGAGTAACTCGTCCGCCGTGAACCCGAGGTTTCCTGGGCAAGGCTAATCCTCCCAGGGTCAGTCGGGGGCTAAGGCGAGGCCGGGAGGCGTAGCCGACGCGCAGCAGGCAGACATTCCTGCACCGCGCACGCGGCGCTACGACCGACGGGGCGACGGATGGGGGTGGCTCGGCGGGGTTCTGGACGTCCCCGTGATGGAGCGCGGCCCGCGGACCAGGGAAATCCGGTCCGCATCGAGGGCGAGGCTCCGGACGAAGCACTTAAGCGAAGCGAGTGAGCCCGAGGTCCCTAGAAAAACCCCTAGGCAGGCGCGTGCGCGCCCGTACCGCAAACCGACACAGGTGGGTGGGTAGAACATACCGAGGCGATCGGGTCAACCATGGTCAAGGAACTCGGCACAATGGCCCCGTAACTTCGGGAGAAGGGGTGCCCGCGCGTACGTGAACGGACTTGCTCCGGGAGCGGAGGCGGGCCGCAGTGGAGAGGCCCAAGCGACTGTTTACCAAAAACACAGGACTCTGCAGAAGCCGCAAGGCGACGTATAGGGTCTGACGCCTGCCCGGTGCCGGAAGGTCACGCGGAGGAGTTAGCGCACCGCGCGAAGCCCCGAAGCCAAGCCCCGGTAAACGGCGGCCGTAACTATAACGGTCCTAAGGTAGCGAAATTCCTTGTCGGGTAAGTTCCGACCTGCACGAAAGGCGCAACGACTTGGGCGCTGTCTCGACCATGGACCCGGTGAAATTGCACTGGTCGTGAAGATGCGACTTACCCGCGGAAGGACGGAAAGACCCCGTGAACCTTCACTGCAGCTTGGCATTGGCCGCTGGTCCCGCGTGTAGAGGATAGGCAGGAGGCTAAGATCCGGAGGCGCCAGCCCCCGGGGAGCCGCCCTTGGAATACTGCCCTCGCGCGACCGGCGTCCTAACCCGAGGCCGTCAACCGGCTCGGGGACCGTGCCAGGCGGGCAGTTTGACTGGGGCGGTCGCCTCCTAAAGGGTAACGGAGGCGCGCGAAGGTCCGCTCGGGACGGTCGGCAACCGTCCTTTTGAATGCAAGAGTACAAGCGGGCTTGACTGCGAGGCCCACAAGCCGAGCAGGTGCGAAAGCAGGCTCTAGTGATCCGGCGGCCCCGAGTGGGTGGGCCGTCGCTCAACGGATAAAAGGTACTCCGGGGATAACAGGCTGATCTTGCCCAAGAGTCCACATCGACGGCAAGGTTTGGCACCTCGATGTCGGCTCATCGCATCCTGGGGCTGGAGCAGGTCCCAAGGGTACGGCTGTTCGCCGTTTAAAGCGGTACGCGAGCTGGGTTCAGAACGTCGTGAGACAGTTCGGTCCCTATCCTCCGTGGGCGCAGGAGAATCGATGGAGGCTGCCCCCAGTACGAGAGGACCGGGGTGGACGCACCTCCGGTGAACCGGTTGTCGACCAACGGCACGGCCGGGTAGCCGCGTGCGGCGCGGATAACCGCTGAAGGCATCTAAGCGGGAAGCCGTTCCAGGGATTAGTTCTCCTTCCGGTAAGGGCCCAGGTAGACTACCTGGTCGATAGACGGCAGGTGCAAGG
>NZ_JBQKLA010000050.1:0-2840 GCF_052116465.1 Collinsella sp. Sow4_D11
CACCCGTAATTTCAGCTAAAACTTCATTCTGGTATCCATTTGTTTCCAAAGTAACTTCTGCACCGCCAAATGCAACGTACTGATCTTGAACTACACTATCGCCATAGTCAGGCGTTGTTTCTGTTGTAACATCTGGTTTAATACTTACTGCAGTCCCGATTGTTGTTGGCTCTCCGTAGATTGGGAAAGTACCTGTGTCATCTGTTAGTGGGAACCAGGTTGGTTTCTCCACAGAAATGACACTTACATTTTTTTTAACTGCCATCTATTCTTCACTCCATTCGATTAATTGAGGAAAAGCAACATTAAAATTAACATGTTGAATTCCATCTGTTTTAAATGTCTGATAATCTTCTGAAAATAGTTCATTTTCATCTAAATTCAAAACATTAAAAAAAGCCCCACATTTTTCTGTTAGGCTTGTTACTAATTGTTTATTTTTCTTGCTATCAACTAACGCAATATCAACGTTATATGCTTTATTCTGAACGTTTTGGCCAACATTATCAGTCAAGCTTTCTTCTACGCTTAAAACAAAATAAAACGGTTCTGACGATTGCATCACATCATCAAGATAGATAGGTGCATCCGAGAACTGTTTTATTTTGCTAGTAAGCATTTTTAAAATTTTATCGTACATACCCTATCCTTTCTTCGCGATGACAATCGCCATTTGTTTAAACCGTTTTGGAATATACGTTGCATGAGCTAATTTATAAGACTTTTGCAACATGAATCGCCCTTTTACAAATCCACCATTCTTAGTTCGGTGCCCATCGTTTACATATTTAAAATATTTTTCATTGTTAATTAAGGCACCAACGATTCTACCACTTGATGTTTTTCTAGCTTTAATGATTCTGTATCCACGTCTTAAATCACCTGTTTTAATCGGCGTAATAGGTACAATTAACTGATAAATCTTCGCTAAGGAATCATTGACCATCGCAATACCTTCTTTTTCAGCAATTGGTGTCATTTTCTTTAAATTAGCAATAACTTTGTCAGCGTTCGAGGTCATTCTAAAATCACTTTTGCTCATCGATTGCACTTCCTGTCAATGTCACTTCGATGTGACTTGGATAGTTAAAGGGTTTCTTTGCAAATAAAATATGTTTTTGACCTGTACTTTGAATGACAGTGATTCTGTCGGCCTTTTTCACATCTACATCAGGCATTAAAAACAATTTTTGATCTTCGTAAGTGATATTAAAGGTACCTTTGTTTTCAACAACTGGTAAGCTTCCAGCGCTACCCAGTCCACTTTGGGAAAGAGCACACTTTAATTTACCTCCGTGGATCGGTGAATACCCTTGCTCAGTGATGCCTGTTTCAGAATTTTCAATATCGTTCATTCTTTCAATGACACAAGTGTCAAGATAGGTCATTGCCAAAATATCCGCTTCATTCAATAGAAAAACACCCCACTATCACAGCCAATTAAACGTTTAATAGTGTCGCTGTAATTGCCAAGCAACGCTGTTATACTCTGCTGCGTAGTTGCATAGCTAATAGATGTATCACCGCGCTTAATGCTAGTTACAGCTTGTTCCGTTTCACTTTTAAGTGACTGATATAGAATTTCAATTACAAGCGAGGTAAGTAAATCCCAATCAATTTCAATCTTACATGTATTGTAAGATCCGATTTCCAAAAGAACTAGGTCTAAGACAGACGAAATACGCTCTTTTGAAACATTAGGTAGCATTTTTGAAACTTTTTCTATAATTACTTTTTTTTGTTCGTCTGTCATATAATCACCTAAATTTCTGTTAAATCTGCAGCTTCTTCTAAAATTGCAATAGCTTTTTTATCAGAAACACTCACTTCGATTTTTCCGTCAACTGCTGTAATAAATTTACGTGTTTCAGGATGAACAAAACCAACGAAATTTTTATTTTTTAAAACTTTGAATGTTTTTGTTGCAGGTTTCACTTCTTCAGTTACTTCTTTTGTCTCTTCGATTACTTCTTCTTTGACCTCTGACTTTTTAACCATAATTATTCTCCTTTACTTTTTAATTATTCACCCCGGGCTGCAGTTGCAAGGTTTAAGATTGCCCCTGAATTTGAAGCGTTGTATTCAATCGTGTATTCACCAACTAAACCAATACGTTTTGAATCAGTTGTTTTAGCTAATTCCTCTGCGCGCCATTCACGTAACGGACGTAGCTCCACATAGTTTGTATCTAACGCAATCATTGTTCCACTTGGCAGTGACGGCTCAATTAAAGCTGTACCTGATCCATAATTTGAAACAATTTTCCCTAGCTGCAATCCAAAAGCTACTTGATCTCCAAAGTTAAACACTTTAGTGCCCGCTTTATCAACTTCATCGGTCATTAAATCAACCATATCAGTCGAAACTAGACATAGCTTTTCGCCTGCATAACCTTTGTCAAACATAGTTTTAAACATTTTATCCACATCTTTACGTGTTACTGCATCAGCTGCAGACGTTTTAACTAAGTTATCAGAGTTGATTAAGTTAATTACACCAGCCATTTGTCGTCCTTTAGTACCATTTTCATCAGCTTTTACACCAATTAATAGCTTTTTGTTCAAATCTAACTTCATTTCTAATGCACGTTGAGAGACTTGATTAGCTAATTCACTACCTACACCATTAACGTTAATCGCATCTAATGTACCTGAAACAGAAGTAGATTTACGGAAAATTTCAGTGTAGTTATTGAACCATTTACGCCCTGAATCTGCATCTTTGTATTCTCCACCTTCTAATTGTGCAGATGAATCTTCTCCATCAAGTTCTGATTCACGCCATTTGGTCTCTGTAGAAGTTGCTGGGCTAGTTTTACCAGCTCCCAATAACCAGCTTAG
>NZ_JBQKLA010000051.1:0-2472 GCF_052116465.1 Collinsella sp. Sow4_D11
TGTTTTTGATAGCTTTTATTTTTAGGAAATCACGAGATAAAAGTTTCGGGTTTCACGACGATTGTTTCGCCTCATAAGCAAAGGCGCCGACCACCTCCAACGGATGGCCTAACTTAGTCATTGCTTCGGTAATCGACTCAAGGAGGCCGGAAAGGAAATGATCGGCATGTCAACTATTCTAGCAATCAAGCAGCGCGCTGCCCGTGGCGACAGCGTCGCCCAGATAGCCAGGGAGGAGGGAATCTCCGAGCCCACGGTGCGCAAATACCGCGACATGGACGACTTCTCCCCTCAGGTCAAGCCCAGGAAGAGGCGCGGTTCGAAGCTTGACCCGTTCAAGGCGACGATAGATCGTTGGCTTGCGGAGGACAGGAAGCGGCGCCCCAAGCAGCGACACACGGCCCAGCGGGTATTCGACCGGCTCGTCGCGGAATGCGGCTACGACGGCAGCTACACAATCGTCCAGGCCTACGTCAAGAAGCGCAAAGCCGAGCTCAAAGGCGCCAAAGACGAGTTCCTCAACCTCGAATGGGCGCCCGGCGAGGGGCAGGTCGACTTCGGCGTGTGCGACTTCAGGGTGCTGGGCGTCATGCGCGAGGTGCACTACCTGGTGGTCACCTTCCCGTTCTCCAACGTGTCGCTGGCGCAATGCTTCTGGGGCGAGACGTCGGAATGCGTCTGCGAGGGCCTGAAGGCCGTGTTCGAGTTCTGCGGGGGCGTGCCCACCCGGTTGGTGTTTGACAACGCCACGGGCGTCGGCAGAAGGGTCGGCCAGGTTGTCAGCACCGCCGACACGTTCACGCGCTTCGCCGCCCACTACGGGTTCGACTTCTCCTTCTGCAACCCCAACTCCGGCCACGAGAAGGGCTCCGTGGAGAATGCCGTCGGGGCCATCCGGCGCAACCTGTTCGTCCCCGTTCCCCGCATCGACAGCCTGCCCGCCTACAACAAGCGGATCCTCGGCAGGTGCCTGGATCGCGCCGGCAAGGACCATTACCTCAAAGGGGAGCCCGAGCGCCAGCTGTTCATGGAGGACTGCGTGGCCATGGCCGACCTGCCGGCGAAGCCCTTCCGCGTCGCGAAGATAGTCACGGCCAAGACCGACAAGTACGGCGACGCGTGCCTCGACGGCAGACACCGCTACCCGCTCGGGCCGGACCACGGCGAGGAGAGGGTGATCGTCGAGCTGGGCGCATTCCGGGTAGCCTTCTACGACGGCGAGGGCACGCAGATCGCCGCCTTCGACCGAGCATACGGGGATGCGCCCACCAAGGCCAGCGACCCCATGTCGCAGCTGGCGCTCCTTTGCAGGAAGCCGGGCGGATGGCAGAACAGCGCCGTCAGGGCGACCTTGCCGAAATCGCTGGCCAGGTCGATGGATTCCATGGGCAGGGCCGACAGGGGCACGATGCTCAGGATGCTTCGCGACGTCAGCGCGGATGCGGGCTACGAGGCCGCGGTAGCGGCGATGGCCGCGCTCGGCGCCGACGGCGGCGTCCCCAGCCGCGCTGACGTCGCATTGGCTGCCGCATGCACGGCGAACGGCCAAGGGTCCATCGCATACGACGACAGCCCCGACCTCGGGATGTACGACGCCGTCTTCGCAAAGGAGGCCTAGCCATGGACATCGAGCAGATGACGAGGGGCCAGATCGAGGCGGAGTTCGCCGCGCTGGCCAGGACCATGTACTTCACCAAGTCGACGATCGCGGCGTTTTCCAAGGATGCCACGCGAGGCCAGCTGGTGGCTGCATGCGAGCTGATCAGGAGCGAGAACGCCACCAGGGAGGAGAACAGGAAGGCAAGGCTCATGAAGCAGGCCAAATTCCCGGCCGTGAAGTCGGTCGCGGACTTCGACTTCGGCGAGGTGTCCTTCCCAGACGGCTACACCGTCGATGACCTGGTGTCATTGGAGTTTGTCCGGCAGGCCCAGGACTTCGTGTTCTACGGAGGATGCGGACGCGGAAAGACCCACCTGTCGATCGCACTGGGCGTGCTGGCGGCCGAGCGGGGCTACAAGGTCAGGTACTTCGAGACCGCGTCGCTGGTGCTGATGCTGAAGGCGGCCGTCGCCGACAACAGGCTCGAGCAGGTGCTTCGCGACATAGCCAAGGCGGACCTGCTGATAATCGACGAGTACGGCTACATCCCGATAGACATCGAGGGCGCTCGGCTGCTCTACCAGGTGATGTCGGCAACGTACGAGACGAGGAGCATGATCGTCACAACCAACATAGAGTTCGGCAAATGGGGCACTGTGCTGGGAGACGCGCACCTGGCCACGGCGACGATTGACAGGATCATGCATCATGGTCGGCTGGTTGAGTTCGGCGGGCAGAGCAGAAGGTTCGAGGAAGCCTTGATGATGGGAAGATCGGACAGTTAGCGAAGAAAGGGTGCGGCACCTTTGCAAAACGGTGAAACCCGAAAGAAATTAGTCGTGAAATCCTAAATTTAGTTGTTGTGAAAAACA
>NZ_JBQKLA010000052.1:0-2399 GCF_052116465.1 Collinsella sp. Sow4_D11
ACGGCGTCTTCTGGATGCTCTTCGGCACCTCCGTCGTCTTCCTGCTGCTCACCTACATCCCGATGTTCCCGGCGTTCCTCAACCTCCGCAAGAACGACCCGAACCGCGAGCGCATCTTCACGTTCCCGTTCAAGGGCGCGATGATGAAGGTCATGCTGGCCATCCCCTGCATCGAGCTGATCCTGGCCATCGTCGCGACGCTGGCACCGTTCTCCGCCGCCGAGATCGGCGAGAAGGTCCCGATGATCGTCATCTTCATCGTGCTCGTGCTCATCGGCGAGGTCGTCCGCGTCGTCAGCGCCAAGGGCCGCGAGACCGAGTACAAGGGCCTCACCCCCGAGCTGGCCGCCCAGCGCCTCGCCGAGGAGGCCGAGGAGAACTAGGGCACCCGGTTCCGGGCACCCCGGCCTCTCCGGGGGCGTGCCCGGGCGACGGGTCCGCCAACCATCCCCCGGGGCGGGTGCGGGCGATAGCTCCGGCAGCCGCCGACCGCCCCGACCCCTCTCCCGTATCCCTCGTGCGTCCCGTCTCCGCGCACCTGGCTACGTCGTCGCCCGCCGGTGCGACCCCGTGAAAACCGGCGCCGGGCGCCCCGACCTCTGCCGGGGGACGGGCGCCCGCCATCTCTTGGTCCTAGGCCGCGGGCAGCCCGCCCGCGGCAGACGATCGTCCGGTTTGGAGGAAATCTTATGCGTACGATCACCGAGTCCGAGTCCACCCCGAGGGCCGACGGCTTCTTCATGCCCGCCGAGTTCGCCCCCCAGGACCGCGTGTGGATAGGCTGGCCCCACCGCACCGACACCTGGGCCCACGGCGCCAAGCCCGCCCAGAAGCAGTATGCCGCCATCGCCCGCGCCATCTCCGAGTTCACCCCGGTCTACATGTGCGCCAACCAGGTCGACTACGCCAACTGCAAGGCCGTCTTCGAGAACGACGAGAACGTCACCGTCGTCGAGATGACCACCGACGACGCCTGGTTCCGCGACACCGGCGCCACCTACGTCATCAACGGCAAGGGCGAGAAGCGCGCCAACCACTGGCACTTCAACGGCTACGGCGGCCTCATCGACGGCCTCTACTTCCCGTGGGACAAGGACGAGCAGATCGCCCTCAAGATGGCCGAGCTCTCCGGCTGCCGCCGCTACCGTCCCGACGACATGATCCTCGAGGGCGGCTCCATCACCGTCGACGGCGAGGGCACCCTCGTCGTCACCGACCAGTGCCTCCTGTCCCCCGGCCGCACCTGCTCCGCGGTGCTCGAGGAGGAGGAGGACCCCGAGTCCCTCTGGCCCAAGTACCGCAAGAAGTTCGAGCCCTGGAGCGAGGAGCTTCGCGGGTACATGACCGAGCACCTCAAGGACTACCTCGGCGTCGAGAAGGTCATCTGGGTCAAGGAGGGCATCGACCCCGAGGAGACCAACGGCCACATCGACGACGTCGCCACCTTCATCGCCCCGGGCGTCATGGTCTGCATCTGGACCGACGACCCCGAGTACCCGTTCTACGAGCAGTGCCACGCCGCCTACGAGACCCTCTCCAACGCGGTTGACGCCAAGGGCCGCAAGCTGAAGGTCTACAAGCTCTGCATGCCCGTGAAGCCGCTGTACATGGACCAGGCCTCCTGCGACACCATCGACGCCGACGAGAACGCCGAGCCGCGCGTCCCTGACGAGCCGCTGATCGCCTCCTACATGAACTACCTCGTGACCAACCACGGCGTCATCGTCCCGCAGTACGGCGACGAGAACGACCAGCTGGCCGTCGACACGCTCCAGGAGATCTACGACGAGGTCTGGGGCGAGGGCGTCTACAAGTGCGTGGGCGTCAAGTCCGACCAGGTCGTCTACGGCGGCGGCAACATCCACTGCATCACGCAGCAGGAGCCGTCCGCCTAATAGCCCGGCTTGCCGGGGCGCGGCGCCCCTCTTTCACGGGAGTCCGCCGCACCCCGGAGGCCCGGGCGGCCGGGCGAACGGGGCCGCCTGGCCGGCCGGCCGGGCTTTCCCCCGGCGCTCCGCTGCCTCCACGCCGGAGCGCCCCTCCCCTTCGATTGGATACCCGCCTGGCCTGGGACCTATCGCGGGTTAGGCCAATTGTTCGCTTGGATATCCCAGGTCAGACGCGTATCCAATTGCCGAAAGTTCCCGGTCGTATGCGCGGCCGTCTTGATCGGAGTGTCCATGTACCAGCGTATCGTCATCTACACGCGCCTGTTCCGCGAGCGTTGGTCCAACAATTGCATCCCTTCTTCTCCTTGGGATGGCACCTGCACCGGTGACGCGGCCCGCAACCCTGCCTTGGGCTGCGCCTTCGGTGCAGATGCCATCTTTTTTGCTGTAGGGGGAGCGTGCCATGGCAGGTAAAAAGTTCTCCCTGTTCGAGGTCATCCTCTCGGTTAT
>NZ_JBQKLA010000053.1:0-2220 GCF_052116465.1 Collinsella sp. Sow4_D11
GGGTCTTGCGGTGGAGGCGGTTCAGGACATCAATGTCACCCATGCCCACCTCCATTCATCGTCTAGGCGAAGCACCACACGGCGCTGTTCTGTGAGTCGTCATCGGTCCAGTCGGTGGCCAGCACAGCCCGTCTCGCCGCGTACGCGAGGGCGTCTGCCACTACGACGTCGATCTTGCGGGGGCTGTTCGGGTATTCCTTGCGGATCAGCCGGTACTGGCCGCGCCGCTTCACGAACGCGTTGCCGTAGTGCCGCAGCGCGTCCGGGTCGCTGCTCTGTTTCGTGGTGCCGTTCACGATGTCGGTGTGGAGCGTGTCCAGCGCCGGCCCCATCAGGGTGTCCGACGTCGTGGGGAATTCGACCACCACGTCCTCGCCGAACTCGTGCGCCAGGTCTGAGATGTCGCTGCGCCACTCGTGTGGGTCGTAGTGGCCTCGGATCACGCGATAGCGCTTGTGCGCCTCACGGATACGCTCCAGCACCTCAGTGCGCGGCACCTGCCATCCGATGCCGTCGACACCCTCGGGTTTCTCCCACAGTCCGATCGTCCACCGGTAGCCGTCTGACATCCGGCAGCCGCGGAGGATGGTCGAGTCGGAGTTCAGCGACCCGTCGAACCCGAGCGTGATCGCTGTGCCATCGGCAGGTTCGGGGCCGTCCATCTGGGCGTCCTCCACAGCCCTGAGCGCGATCCACGCATCCGAGGACGCCATGGCGCGGTTCAGGTAGTAGCGGGCACCCTCAGCCTCGTCACGGCACTCGGTTGGGTCCAGCATCGTCCGATAGGCAAGTTCAGGGGTCATCCACCCCGACACGGGGTCCATCGCCGCGCCGTACACGTAACGCAGCTGCGCCAGCGTGTGCTCGCGGTCCTCATAGATGCGGATCGGTCCCTTCGCCTCGCGATGGTGCACCAGCCATCCGGGGCCTAGTTGCTCGGCCTTCCAACGCTTGTAGATCGTCTCCCAGACGCTCTCCTCGCCGTAACGGAATGCGGTCGTTGTCAGCAGCGCCCACGGTTCGTCACGCGACCTCTTCGGTAAGTTACGCATCGTCGTGGCGTACATGTTCCGCAGCTCCGGGAGCACGTACAGGTGCACCTCATCCGGCACGAGGAACGTTTCCTTGCCGCCGTCCTTCGACGCGGCACCAGACGAACTCGAGCGGCACTCCCCACCGTTCGGCAGATAGATGTTAGTCGCTGAGCGGTAGTCGCGGATGCCCTTCACGCCGTCGTAGATGTCTGGGTGGTTGTCGTGTCCCCAGTCACCCATCACGAAAGCAATGTTTTGGAACGTGTTGCCCGACTGCTTCTCCTCGGTCGCGAGGCAGCGGACGAACGGGGAGCGGATCGGGCGTCCCACCGGCTGCCCGCTCGCATCCCAGCCGTCAAAACGCACCGGGGCCAGAGCCTCCGCCACGCCAATCAGGCCCGCGACCTCCGACTTCGCCCGACCCTTCGGCATTGACAGCACGCCACGAGAGATCAACCGACGCCCCGACGCCGGTTCGAGCTCGTAGGCGTCCACGATGAAGTCAAACATCTCGTCATCGAACGTCAACGGCTGCCCCTCCACCGGCCCAGGGCCATGGCAGGCATACGCCTCGAGCCAGTCGATGACGGCATAGCCGAGAGAGCACTTCTGCCCCTCGAACAGGGGGCGGAACATCAGCCTGCGCGCCGCTTCCGCGCCCGGTCAAGGCTCGACACCTTGCCTGCGGATGCGACCGACTCCACAGACTTCTGATAGGCACCCCTCGGACCCCGATACTGGGGCCGTCGACCCTCCACGTCCGGCAACCGCAGCGCCGCCAGCAGCTGCTTGAGGACCGTGGCCGTCGCGTTCGCCTCACGCAGCGCCGAGTTCACGACCAAGCTGGACACTCCGTTACCGTCCGTCTCAATCGACAGCAGCACGTCATGCTTGCCACGGATCGCCGCATCCAGAGAATCGAGCCGATCCTTTGCCCGGCACGCCTCCTCCAGTTGCACCAACTGCTCCGGCGTCAGCTCGAACACGTCCGCCACGCCACGCCACAAAGCACGCCCACCATCCGCCAACGAGGCTGGACACGGGGCCGGGATATGGGGCTCGTCAGACATGCTCAACACCTCCAGCGTCGCGCCGATATGCATCTGGTGGTATCGCACCACCAGAGAGAATGGTTTTCAGGCCCTGTAGACCTGTCTCTTATACACATCTGACGCTGCCGACGACT
>NZ_JBQKLA010000054.1:0-2220 GCF_052116465.1 Collinsella sp. Sow4_D11
CCTCGCAGTATCCGGTTCTCAAGGTGCACGCCTGCGCCGGTTCCCGGTCCGACCGGGCCGCGCGGCAAGGAGATATATTGCCAGACCGGAGGGGCCCGCGGGGCGGGAATCTGGTTGCACACAACTCCTACACAGTTTGGGATTCTCAGCTGTATTTAGCAGTAATAGAGAGGGGATCTCGTTTCCGAGATCCCCTTTTTCGTCTATCTATAGAAATAGGCTTTCAAAGCCTTAGGCCAACAGCTTGCGACCTGACTCCTCAATCGCGTCAAGTGCTGCATCAGCCTCGGCGGCATCCGCGCCCTTAGCGAAGATGTACAGCTTGATCTTGGGCTCGGTGCCGGAAGGACGGACAATACCCTTGTTGCCACCCTCAAGATCGAACTCAATGACATTAGCCTTCGGCAGGCCGTTCACGCACGTGTTGTAATCCACAACGGCCTCGATCTTGGAGCCTGCGAGCTCCGCGGGCGGGTTCTCGCGCAGACCAGCCATGATGCCGGCCATCTTTGCCGCACCCTCAGCGCCCGGATAGCTCAGCGAAATCGTCTTGTTGTGATAGTAGCCATACTTCTCGTACAGCTCGTGCATCGCATCGGCAAGGTTCTTGCCCTGGAGCTTGTAATACTGCGCCATCTGGCAAATGAGCAGCGAAGTGCTCACGGCGTCCTTGTCGCGCACGTGGTCGCCGGCCAGATAACCGTAGCTCTCCTCGAAACCGAAGATAAAGCGATCGACTTCACCAGCATCGGAAAGCGAGGTAATGATGTCACCGATGTACTTGAAGCCCGTCAGGCAGCGACGGAGCTCAAAGCCATACTCCTCGGCCAGAGCATCGACCATGGCGGAAGAAACAATGGTAGTAACCGCGACCTTCTTGGTGAGATCCTCGCCGCGGGCGGCACGGGTCTTGCAGATATAGTCGAGCAGCAGAACGCCCATCTCATTGCCGGTCAGCAGCAGATAGTCATCACCATTCTTAACAGCAACGCCAACACGGTCGGCGTCAGGATCGGTTGCAAGCAGCAGATCGGGGTGAACCTGCTCGCACAGGTCGATGCCCTTCTGCATGGCCTGACGGATCTCGGGGTTAGGATACGGGCAGGTCGGGAAATCGCCGTTCGGGTCCTTCTGCTCGGGAACAACCGTGACATCGGTGATGCCGGCGCGCTCGAGCACCGTCGTGACGGGAATGAGGCCAGTGCCGTTGAGCGGAGTGTAGACGAGCTTAAGCGGAGCGCCAGCGATCTCCTCGGCAGAAAGGTTGGTCACGCCGCGCGCGAGAACGGCGTCGTAATAACGCTCGAGGCACGAGTCATCGATCCATTTGACCAGACCCTGCTCAAGAGCCTCATCGAAGTCCATGGACTTCACGCCAGTGAACGTATCGGTCTCGGCGATAGCCTTAGAAATTGCATCGGCGGCCTCGCTAGTGATCTGGCAGCCGTCGGGGCCATAGGCCTTATAGCCGTTATAAGGCGCCGGATTATGACTAGCGGTCATGCAAATGCCACCGGAGCACTTAAGGTCGCGGACGGCCCAAGATAGCGTAGGCACCGGGGAAATCTTAGGATACACAAGGGCGGTGACACCATTTGCCGCAAGAATAGCAGCAGTCGTCTTGACGAACAGTTCGCCCTTATTGCGGCTATCGCGAGCAATGGCAACCGTCGGATGCTCAAAAGTCGCATTGAGATAGTCGGCGAAGCCCTGCGTTGCACGGCCGACCGTATAGATATTCATACGGTTGGTGCCAGCACCGATCGTGCCACGCAGGCCGGCGGTGCCGAAGGCAAGATCCTGGAAGAAGGCATCGGTGATGGCATCCTCGTCACCCTGCTCCTTCATCGTGTTGAGCTCGGTCAGCAGCTCATCATCCTTGACATTGGCAATCCAAGTATCAAGCAGCTCGTGAACATCTGCCATGTGCGTCCTTCCTTCATAATCAATAAAACGGCCCGCCTAAAACAGGTCAAGCGCAGTATCACGCTTAAGTAGATAGTAATCCATTGAGTGTGTGAGACTGTCAAGAGAACGGTGAACGTCTGAATAAGACGGCAGATGATATCGTTGTAAAAATTGTCATTTAGTTAAATTGCCTGAGAAACGAAAAAGGGGGAGGCCGCGAGGCCTCCCCCTTCTCAGTCCAATCGCACGGCTCGGTGCCGTCCACCGGTCAGCGGCGCCCTGGCCTCCCACGGGCTGGCCCCGCAGTACTCT
>NZ_JBQKLA010000055.1:0-2193 GCF_052116465.1 Collinsella sp. Sow4_D11
GGGTCTTGCGGTGGAGGCGGTTCAGGACATCAATGTCACCCATGCCCACCTCCATTCATCGTCTAGGCGAAGCACCACACGGCGCTGTTCTGTGAGTCGTCATCGGTCCAGCCGGTGTCCAGCACCGCCCGCCTCGCCGCGTAGGCGAGAGCGTCCGCCACGACAACGTCAATCTTGCGGGGGCTGTTCGGGTACTCCTTGCGGATCAGCCGATACTGTCCGCGCCGCTTCACGTACGCGTTGCCGTAATGCCGCAGCGCGTCCGGATCGTCGCTCTGCTTCGTGACTCCGGTCACTATGTCGGTGTGCAGCGTGTCCAGCGCCGGACCCATCAGAGTGTCTGAGGTCGTGGGGAACTCGACCACCACATCCTCGCCGAACTGGTGCGCCAGGTCTGAGATGTCGCTGCGCCACTCATGCGGGTCGTAGTGGCCCCGGATCACGCGATAGCGCGCATGCGCCTCACGGATACGCTCCAGCACCTCGGTGCGCGGCACCTGCCATCCGATGCCGTCGGACCCCTCGGGTTTCTCCCACAGCCCAATCGTCCACCGGTATCCATCTGACATGCGGCAGCCCCGGAGGATGGTCGAGTCATCGTTCAGCGACCCGTCGAACCCGAGCGTGATCGGCGTCCCATCGGCAGGTTCGGGACCGTCCACCTGGGCGTCCTCCACGGCCCTGAGCGCGATCCACGAATCCGAGGACGCCATGGCCCGATTCAGGTAGTAGCGAGCCCCCTCAGCCTCATCACGGCACTCGGTTGGATCCAGCATCGTCTGATAGGCAAGCTCGGGGGTCATCCAGCCCGACACGGGGTCCATGGCCGCGCCGTACACGTAGCGCAGTTGCGCCAGCGTGTGCTCGCGGTCCTCGTAGATGCGGATAGGTCCCTTCGCCTCGCGATGGTGGACCAGCCATCCGGGGCCAAGCTGCTTGGTCTTCCAGCGCTTGTAGATCGTCTCCCACACGCTTTCCTCGCCGTAACGGAATGCGGTCGTTGTCAGCAGCGCCCACGGTTCGTCGCCCGCCCTTTTTGGGAGGTTGCGCATCGTTGTGGCGTACATGTTCCGCAGCTCCGGGAGTACGTACAGGTGCACCTCATCCGGCACGAGGAAGGTCTCCTTGCCTCCGTCCTTCGACGCGGCACCGGACGAGCTCGAGCGGCATTCCCCGCCGTTCGGCAGGTAGATGTTGGTCGCTGAGCGGTAGTCGCGGATGCCCTTCACGCCGCCATAGATGTCGGGGTGATTGTCGTGACCCCAGTCACCCATGACGAAGGCGAGGTTTTGGAACGTGTTCCCGCTCTGCCTTTCCTCGGTCGCGAGGCAGCGGACAAACGGGGAGCGGATCGGGCGACCCACCGGCTGCCCACTCGCATCCCAGCCATCGAAACGCACCGGAGCAAGGGCCTCCGCCACGCCAATCAGCCCTGCAACCTCCGACTTCGCCCGACCCTTGGGCATCGACAGCACGCCACGAGAGATCAGCCTGCGCCCAGACGCCGGTTCGAGCTCGTAGGCGTCCACGACGAAATCGAGCATCTCATCATCAAACGTCAACGGCTGCCCCTCCACCGGCCCAGGGCCATGGCAGGCATACTCCTCGAGCCAGTCGATGACGGCATAGCCGAGAGAGCACTTCTGCCCCTCGAACAAGGGCCGGAACATCAGCCTGCGCGCCGCTTCCGCGCCCGGTCAAGGCTCGACACCTTGCCGGCGGATGCGACCGACTCCACAGACTTCTGATAGGCACCCCTCGGACCCCGATACTGGGGCCGGCGACCCTCCACGTCTGGCAACCGCAGCGCGGCCAATAGCTGCTTGAGGACCGTGGCCGTCGCGTTCGCCTCACGCAGCGCCGAGTTCACGACCAAGCTGGCCACTCCGTTATCGTCCGTCTCAATCGACAGCAGCACGTCATGCTTGCCACGGATCGCCGCATCCAGAGAGTCCAGCCGATCCTTTGCCCGGCATGCCTCTTCCAGTTGCACCAACTGCTCCGGCGTCAGCTCGAACACGTCCGCCACGCCACTCCACAAAGCGCGCCCACCATCCGCCAACGAGGCTGGACACGGGGCCGGGATATGGGGCTCGTCAGACATGCTCAACACCTCCAGCGTCGCGCCGATATGCATCTGGTGGTATCGCGCCACCAGAGAGAATGGTTTTCAGGTCCTGTAGACTGCGAGAC
>NZ_JBQKLA010000056.1:0-2107 GCF_052116465.1 Collinsella sp. Sow4_D11
CCGCGGTGCAGGCGGCTACAGCCCGCTCTGGGTCGTGGCGCACCGACGGCTCGGCTGGTTCCCGCGCCTATCAGGGCCACTCAACGTCCGGCCAATCCGCCGACAACACGGGATTTTTCTTCTACGGCGAGTCGCTGGCGAGGGGTGGTGTCGGACGGTCGGGGGTGCTGCGTCTGTACCGGGCGACTGGTGCCGGGATGTCGGCTGCCCGGACGGTGTGGCTCGCGCTGCAGGGTGCCGCGAGCCGACCCTCGTCGCCGCCGCCGCTGACTACCAGTCCTCGCGCTGCCGGGCAGGTAGCGCAGGGCGGCACGGTTGATGTGGCGCTCACTGAGCAGGAGGTGGCGGCGCTGCTGTCCGGCTCTGCTCGCGGTATCGCTGTCGCCTATCAGGGCACGACCGACTATATGGCCCTGCTCGGCCCCTCTGACCGGCCCGACGCGGGCCGCATCACGCTCACCACTACGATCTAGGAGGCCCCATGCCATCCACACCTGTCTACGGTCTGCGGACCCCGGAGGTGACGAGCGCCAACGACGTGCCTGCCGATCTCGCCGTGCTGGCGCAGGGCGTCGAGGGAGCCCTCAACGGCGTCGTGGACGCGGCGGGGTGGGTGGATTGCGCCATCGCTTCCGGCTTTGAGGCCGTCTCGCCCGGGCTGAAGGTGCGTCGGCGGTGCGGCATTGTGGTCATCTCCGGTTTCATCCGCTGGACGGGAGGGTCGCTGACGGGCCGCACGGTCGCGACAGTCCCGGCGGGATACCGCCCATCGTCTGTATCCACGACACCTCTACCGGCGTCCGTCTCGTCCAACAAGACGACTGTCGCGACCCCGTTCCTGTCATCGTCTGGCGACCTGTCATTCTCGACGGTCGGCTACATCGTCGCGGAGCCGAGCGGGGGGACCCCGGTGTTCCCGATCTCCGGCACGTGGTTCCTGTGAGAGGGGAGGAGTAGGGATGGCATGGTATCCAGGCGCGGTTCGTGAGTCGCTGCAAACCCGGCTAGATCAGCGGCGGCGGGTGATGCCGTCACCGGTGCGGATCAATCTCCATACGGCGGTCAGCAACTCGACGTCGCTGCGTGGCTACTGGGACTCGCAGGGCGTGTTCTCCCACTTTTATGTTGACCGGATCGGCACGGTCCGCCAGTATCAGGACACCCAGTTCCGGGCGGCGTGCGACCTCGACGGCAACCCGGACACAATCTCGATCGAGACGTGGGACGGCTACGGGCCGGTCTGGACAGGTTGGGCTGACGAGAATAAACCTCCGCCCTGGAATCCGGCGCAGGTGCAGGCAATCGTCAAGCTCGTCCGCTGGTTGATGGCGACCCACCCGACGATTCCGCGCCGTCTCGCGGCCGACAATCGACGCGGCCCAAGCTCGCATGGACTGTCGTGGCATCGGCTCGGTGTCCCCGGGTATGCGACCACGGTGCCGCGTGAGCGCGGTGGGCTGCTGTACACGCTGAGCCGGGGCAAGGTGTGCCCTGGCCCGCAGCGTGAACGGCAAATCCCCCACATTCTGGCCGCCGTCATCCACGGCGACACAACGACGACTGACCACTCACAGCAGGAGGATGACGAGATGAAGCAGGAAGATTGGGAGCGCCTGGAGCGGATGATCCGGGTCGAGCTGGGTCGAGCACGGACGTCGATCGCTGACTCGGTGTGGGAGTACTACCTCGGCAGCTCCGGCCCGACTGCGGCGGTGGCGCAGCAGGACGGCTACTGGCAGGGCCGCAAGATGGACGCACAGGTTGCGGCCCTGACCGCTGCTGTGGAGGCCGCCAAGCCCGGATCGGTGGACATGTCCGCCATCCGGGCAGCGGCCGAAGCGGCTGCCGAGAAGGCGTTGGCTGACCTCGGTGACCGGCTCAAGGGCTGAGCGTGCCTCGCCGGACAGCGATGCTCGTGCTCGGCGTCCTGTGGGTGCTGATCGGGGTGTCACTGCTCGATGCTGGCGTCCCAGCCCGTGCCGAGCTGATCGACCTACCCGACTGGCTACGAGCCGCCCTATGGGTCGCTGCCGGCGTGGTCGCGATCGCCACCGCCGGGCATGTGCGGGCATCGGTGTGGGGTCTGGCCGGGTTAGCCCTGGCTGCC
>NZ_JBQKLA010000057.1:0-1960 GCF_052116465.1 Collinsella sp. Sow4_D11
AATTCCTTTTCCTATCAAACAGAACCATATGAATCGAACGGAACCGATCAGCGAATGACTGAGAGGACCGGACGGGCTCGAGGCCCATATATTTTGGACGGAGAGTTCGATCCTGGCTCAGGATGAACGCTGGCGGCGCGCCTAACACATGCAAGTCGAACGGCACCTGCCCTCGGGCAGAAGCGAGTGGCGAACGGCTGAGTAACACGTGGAGAACCTGCCCCCTCCCCCGGGATAGCCGCCCGAAAGGACGGGTAATACCGGATACCCCCGGGTGCCGCATGGCGCCCGGGCTAAAGCCCCGACGGGAGGGGATGGCTCCGCGGCCCATCAGGTAGACGGCGGGGTGACGGCCCACCGTGCCGACAACGGGTAGCCGGGTTGAGAGACCGACCGGCCAGATTGGGACTGAGACACGGCCCAGACTCCTACGGGAGGCAGCAGTGGGGAATCTTGCGCAATGGGGGCAACCCTGACGCAGCGACGCCGCGTGCGGGACGGAGGCCTTCGGGTCGTAAACCGCTTTCAGCAGGGAAGAGACGAGACTGTACCTGCAGAAGAAGCCCCGGCTAACTACGTGCCAGCAGCCGCGGTAATACGTAGGGGGCGAGCGTTATCCGGATTCATTGGGCGTAAAGCGCGCGTAGGCGGCCCGGCAGGCCGGGGGTCGAAGCGGGGGGCTCAACCCCCCGAAGCCCCCGGAACCTCCGCGGCTTGGGTCCGGTAGGGGAGGGTGGAACACCCGGTGTAGCGGTGGAATGCGCAGATATCGGGTGGAACACCGGTGGCGAAGGCGGCCCTCTGGGCCGAGACCGACGCTGAGGCGCGAAAGCTGGGGGAGCGAACAGGATTAGATACCCTGGTAGTCCCAGCCGTAAACGATGGACGCTAGGTGTGGGGGGACGATCCCCCCGTGCCGCAGCCAACGCATTAAGCGTCCCGCCTGGGGAGTACGGCCGCAAGGCTAAAACTCAAAGGAATTGACGGGGGCCCGCACAAGCAGCGGAGCATGTGGCTTAATTCGAAGCAACGCGAAGAACCTTACCAGGGCTTGACATATGGGTGAAGCGGGGGAGACCCCGTGGCCGAGAGGAGCCCATACAGGTGGTGCATGGCTGTCGTCAGCTCGTGTCGTGAGATGTTGGGTTAAGTCCCGCAACGAGCGCAACCCCCGCCGCGTGTTGCCATCGGGTGATGCCGGGAACCCACGCGGGACCGCCGCCGTCAAGGCGGAGGAGGGCGGGGACGACGTCAAGTCATCATGCCCCTTATGCCCTGGGCTGCACACGTGCTACAATGGCCGGTACAGAGGGATGCCACCCCGCGAGGGGGAGCGGATCCCGGAAAGCCGGCCCCAGTTCGGATTGGGGGCTGCAACCCGCCCCCATGAAGTCGGAGTTGCTAGTAATCGCGGATCAGCATGCCGCGGTGAATGCGTTCCCGGGCCTTGTACACACCGCCCGTCACACCACCCGAGTCGTCTGCACCCGAAGTCGCCGGCCCAACCGCCAAGGGGGGAGGCGCCGAAGGTGTGGAGGGTGAGGGGGGTGAAGTCGTAACAAGGTAGCCGTACCGGAAGGTGCGGCTGGATCACCTCCTTTCTAGGGAGATAAGTTCTTAGAGAGAAAACACTTTAACTCGAATGGAGGGCAGGAGCCCGTCCGGTGGATGTCTGGCCAGGATACGTCCCCGCAGCACCCGGTCCCCGGGGTCGCACCCGCGTACCTTGAGAGCCGCATAGCGATAGGAGAGAGATGGAAGAGTATCCTCTTCCAGACTCGATTCTTTTCTGCGATCTAAACAGAGAATGATAGCAATCATTCATCCGATCCAAACAAGAGGAATTCACTCATATACGAGTGAGGAGCATCTGATCGCGAGCACAGTGAGACACGCTGTGCCGCGGTATGAGATACCCGAATTGCGACATGAGAGCGCTATTCATGATATCGATTAATTT
>NZ_JBQKLA010000058.1:0-1616 GCF_052116465.1 Collinsella sp. Sow4_D11
TTTTCGCTCCGGATCATACTGGAGCTTTTTGTGTTTCATATTCATTTTCCGTTTCTTCCTTTCTGGTATAATTTTCTTATCAGCAAGTGGTCTGCTGAAATAATTTATGATTGGTGGTGAAAATATTATGGGTATTAAGATAAATGGTATGGATAACTTAAGAAAAAAATTAAATGATCCTGCTACACTTGCAAAAAAAGCAATGGATAGTAAGGGTGGCCATCCTATAAAGTGTCCTAATTGCGGAAAAACAATCAAAGTAACATCAAATGGTGCTAAGTGTACTTGTGGACAGAAAATAGAACTTAATTTTTAAGATCTACATCAAATTCAACTGAAGCCAATTCGTCTGCCAACGTTTTGGCTTCTTTTATTAATCCAATTAATCTTTCTGCTTTTTTTGTAGCTTCTTCAATTCCTTTAACTTCCACATTAATTTGTAATGACTGTTCCTTCTGCATTTTTTTCATCTCCCATTCTGATTTTGTTTCACTCCTGATAAAATTTTCTCAATTTTCTCTTGACGAGTAGTTATTCTCCTAGCTAATTCTTCCGATATTTTATTAATGCCACATTGCGGGTTTACATTAATATTTTTTGGATCATTGCTACTCTCAATAGCTTGGAGCATTTTTGCTATCTCTTCTGGTGTTCATTCGATTGTTATTTTCATGTTCTGCCTCCTTAGTTATTTTGTTTGTATTTGTTGCATTGCCCTTATTTACAAGTTTTAGTTGCTCCCTTTCTTTAAAATATCTGCAAAATTTTCATCTAAAAATTCAAGCATTTTTCTTCTTTGAAAAAGATAGGTGTCGCGACCGTCCCCTGGATAATAAACAAAACCATCTTTATTTTTATCTATATCTAATATTTTTCTATATCTGGGATTTTTCAATACATTACTGGTAAACCATTCATATCCACGATTTACCCTGTCTAATACTTCTTTCAACGTCATCCAGTTTCCTGTCTCATCAGCTTTTTTTAATTCTTCATATTCAACTTTAGAGATAATAACGTAATCTGAAGGTACTGGAATTTTAGCTTCTAGATATTGCATTAGTTGTTCCTCCCTTTACAATTCGTACATAGTGATAATCGAATCTATAATTCTGTTTGCTTCTGCAGAAGTCTTTTTACCGTTTAAAATCAAAGATAAGTAGCTTTTGCTAATGCCGAATCTTTCAGCAAGCATGGTGTAAGTTAAGAACTTTGAACTTTCGACATATTCTTTGATTTTTTCTCTATCTCGTTGAGTGATTTCTGCAATGTCAGTCATACTAAAACTCCTTTCTAACCAATTTACTCTAAATCCATTTGAGGGTAATATCCTTCTTTTTTTAGTAATTCGTAGATAAATAGACGCCCTTTCTGTGTCCATTTGGTATTCATTACAACTTTAGTGCCACCATCGGCTTTCGGAATCTCAGTTGTATGAGATTTTGTGTATCCTTGGTTCATGTGTTTTTTTGCACAATAACCATTGGTTACCGACTTTTTTCTGAATACCTAGTTTATGAAGTAATTTATTCATCTGTTGTGGAGACATCCCATAATCTGCTGCAATCTGACTAATTGTTACTGAATCTGTAGAAGATAATATGCTATCTAAATAG
>NZ_JBQKLA010000059.1:0-1605 GCF_052116465.1 Collinsella sp. Sow4_D11
GGTTTTGAAATAAAGAAAGAGATGTATGAAGCTTCTCAGGAAAAAATGTTGTCAAATATCCCAATGGGGCTATTTATATGAACTGAAGAACAGCTGTCATTATTTTAGAAAGCGAGTGAAGAAGATGATTCCAAAGTTTAGAGCGTGGGATAAGCGAGAAAACACAATGAGAGATGTAGCTGTCTTACATTTTACTAAAGGTGGTAAGGTCAACAGTATCGAATATTGGAAGACACCTTCCGAATTGAAATCATATCATGTACGAAATTTAGTCCTCATGCAATCAACTGGATTGAGAGACAAGAACGGCGTTGAAATTTTTGAGGGTGATATTGTTTCAGTAAGAAACCATCCATTTCAGAAAACAGAAAGCAGCGTTGGGATTGAAATAGATGGTGATTATAAAGTGTCTTGGAATGAATATGATTTAACTTGGTGTGCTGGAAATCTTTTGTTAGCAAGAATAAAGCCTTATGTAACTGTTATTGGAAATGTTTATGAGGATGGTGATCTTTTAAATGACAGTGAAGATACAAAAAGAAATTAAATTCAAAAACAAGTGTAGCTGCCTAGTCGATGAAGAAGAGTTATCGAATGCAATTCTGTGGTATCAAAAATCACCAACTTTAGGAAATAAGACCATTTATTTACACGGGAAATATCCAGCAGTTTCTATTGGAGACGAAAAAATTCATGTCCATAGGTTGTTAATGCAGTATTGGCTGAAAATAAGATTACCCTTTCATGCTAGTGTACATCACTTAAATGAAAATAAACTAGATGCAAGAAAATCGAATCTCAGCGTGATGATAAACAGCGGACATAACAGCAAGCATAATAAAGGAAAAGTTCTTTCTCAATCAACAAAGGCAAAAATATCAGCAGCCAATAAAAAAAGAAAAGGAATGAAATTCAAGAAAAGAAGAAATATTCCAGCAAATGAGTTGAAAGATTTATTGAAATTCGGGTTTTCTAAAAATTATATTGCTAATCTTTACCAAGTAGATTGGACGACAATCAGAGCTAGAATCCACGAGAACCCAGATTTATTGGAGGTCAAATAAATGGCAATTAAAGGAAGAAGCAAGTTTGACTTTGAAGTGTTTAATGGAGATTTCAATAATTGGATGGGCTTCAATAAACAAAAATATACCAGGGAACAAGCAATAGAGGAATGGCGGTCAGAACTAATGCTTGAGGAAAACACACCTTACATTGTTGAAGATGCATTTGTTAGATATCGTTTCGGAGTAGACGAAGACAATGAGAACCGTAGTTGCTGGTGGTTAGAATGGCGAGATTGTGGTCATAGGTCTGTGCCTGTTTGGTCCATTAGAACGCCTTTTCCGTGGGAATTGGAGGGAGCAGAATGAGCTTTAAAGAAGCTTTCAAGGATGAATATGTTGAAATTGACATAAGCAATAACGAAGAAGCAAAAGCTTTCTTTGAAGAAAATGTATATAAAAGGGAAAGAGAAATATTAAAGAAGTCAGATGGGTTATTTAAGTGTATTAAGGAGGTAATCGTAATGATAGAAATTGACAAAAATTACAAAAATTGTGTTAAAGAAGTAACGGATAAAAACGGCAAAGTTATTAAATATCA
>NZ_JBQKLA010000060.1:0-1589 GCF_052116465.1 Collinsella sp. Sow4_D11
GACGCGGCCGGGCTTAGAGCGTCCATCATCACGGCTCGAGTCTTGTTCTCCGGGTCGTGGACGAAGTCCTTGACGAACTTCACCACCCAGTCCGTCCCGGCTCCTCGAGCGAGGAGCTGCATGTGCCGCTTGCGGTGGGACTTGTCGGTGTAGCCCGCCAGCGTGATGGACGAGTGGGTGCGTGCCGGGTTGACGTCGACGCACAGGCTGAGACCGTCGTAGAAGCCCGCGTCGGGATCCGCTTGCCGGTTCCAGATGGAGGCGGGGATGATGGCGTCGATGCCCTCCTCGTCCCACTCTCCTAGGCGGTCACGGCGGAACGTCTCCTCATCCATAGCGCCGTATTCGTCCTCGATCGCCGAGATCGGGGTGCGGCTGGGGCGCGCCGGGTTAGCCGCCATCCAGTGGCGGGGGTCGCTGTAGTCGTAGGAGGACTCCTGGCCGGGCTCCGGCCCGGCTCCCCACTCCACCCAGGCCTGACGCGGCGAGCTGCCCGCCTTGGCCTGGAGGCGCTGTCGCGTGATGACTTCGCCGTTCATCTCGGGTGACGGCGGCGTGCCGCACATCCACATCTGGCTGTTCGGGATGGCCGAGAGCGTGGGGAGGATGGCGGCGAGGACGGCGAAGCCCAGCTCCTGAGCCTCATCCAGGAGGATCGTGGAGGCGGAGAAGCCTCGCCCCGAGCCCTTGGTCCGCGCCATGAACGAAACACGGGTCGTACGGGTGATGCGAGCCTTGCCGCTGCCGTAGAACTCGATGCCCTCTCGGCCGTTGGTGCTGTGGATCCGCTTTACCCTCTTGCGGAGGATGTCGTAGTCGGTGGTGAGGTTCTTCAGCGAGTAGAACGACTCCATGGCCGTCTTGACCTCGTGAGCCGAGTGGATGATGTGGGGCTCATTGAGGAGCAGGATGCCGACCACCTGTCGCGCCAGCAGGGAGCGGCTCTTGCCGTTCTGGCGGGGCTCGATGAAGCCGAACTGGGTCGCGGCCCAGGTGCGGGGGCGGCCGGGCAGCACAAGGTGAGTCTCAGACTCCTCGACGTGCCGGTAGGACATGCCGACGTCGAAGGCGTGCTGCTGGTGCCCGTCGAGGCTGAGGCCGACGGAGTTGGCGACGACGGTCGCCGCCGCGCCGAGGGAACCATCACGCTCGGGGATCTTCTCGAAGCGGGGCGGAGGGTAGGGCGGCGCGGGGGCAGCGCGCCGGGGAGTGGCGACAGCCACGAATCAGCCCTCCAGCGCGGCGAGGGCAGCAGCCAGAGCCTCTTCGGCGGGGTCGGACTCGGCGACGTCGCGGTCGATCATGGTCTCGATGTCCTTGCAGATGAGGCGAAGCTGCCCCATCATGGCGACGATGTCCTTGGGGATCTCGCAGATGTCGATCTCGTCGGTGAGCCGGTCACGGGCAGCGATCAGGATGTCGAGCTGGCTTCCGCCTCGAGCGGCAGCCGAAAGGGACTTGCTGGCCATGGGAACCTCCTGGGTTATGGCGTCGGGGGTACGTGCCTGGTGGATCCAGGGTACGCGACGCGAGCGACAGCTCGCTCTTCTGTCCGAAGACACCATCTGATATACCCACGGGGGTATGTG
>NZ_JBQKLA010000061.1:0-1333 GCF_052116465.1 Collinsella sp. Sow4_D11
TATCAACTTTATCCGAACACCTCCCACATTCATCCGTACATGTGCGGATGAATGTGGGAACCCGATACCCTGAGGGCCGGATCGGCCGGCCCCGGGAGATCGGAGGACGGTATGTCCGGAAAGAAGAAAAGCGGCTCCGCAAGGGCGGTCCCGAGGGCCTACGGAAGGCTCACGAGGCACGAGCGGGACACGGTCCAGAGGATGCTGGAGCGCAGGGCGTCGTGCAGGGAGATCGCGAGGGAGCTGGGCAGGTCGCCCTCGACGGTGAGCGCCGAGGTGGCGTCGCACAGGTTCGTGACGGCGCCGAAGGCCAGGCGCGGCGAGCGCGTGGACGCCTCCGCCGACCTGTCGGCGGCCTGCCCGCGCCTGGCGGCGTGGCCGCGATGCTGCAACGGCTGCGGCCGGTACCGCGCGATCGGCTGCAAGCGCCGCCCCCACGTCTTCTACGAGGCCCGGGCCGCGCAGCTGTGCGCCGACTCGGTCCTCGTCTCGTCCAGGCGCGGGATAGACGCCGACGAGCCCGCCGCGGCGGCCAGGCTGGAGGCGATAAGGGACTGCCTGCGCCGGGGGCTGTCGCCCGAGCAGATGGCGGCGCGCAACGGCGGCCCGGTGGACCTGTCGCCGTCGACCATCTACCGCTGGGTCTCGGCGGGCTACGACGGCATGACCAACATGGAGCTCAGGCGCAAGGTCGGCTACAGGCCGAGGAAGCGCGCCGCGGGCCGGGCGGCGACCCGCCACTCCGCCCGCAGGTCGCATGCCGCGTTCCTCGCCCTCGGGGAGGACGCGTGCGCCGCGGCCTGGGAGATGGACACCGTCGAGGGGGCCCGGGAGGACTCCGCCTGCCTGCTCACGCTGCTGCACCGCCCCAGCAGGCTCCAGCTCGCGCTGCCGCTGGAGGAGAAGACCGCCGGGTGCGTCGCGGGCGCCCTGGAGGGCGTCCGGGCCGTCCTCGGCGCCGACGGGACGCGCCGCGTGTTCCGCGCCGTCCTCACCGACAACGGCGCCGAGTTCTCCGACGAGGCGGCGATCGCGGCGCTGCTCGGCGAGGGGCCGGGCGAGACGAGGCTGTTCTACTGCGACCCCGGGCGCAGCGACCAGAAGGACGCCTGCGAGCGCAACCACGTCGAGATCAGGAAGCTGCTGCCCAAGGGCGCCGGGATCAGGTTCGACCGGCTCGCCCCGGCCGACCTGGCGCTGGCCATGTCGCACGTGAACTCCGAGCCCCGCGGCGCGCTCGGCTTCGCGACGCCCGCGCGCGCCTTCAGGGCGATGCTCGGGGAGGACGCGGCGGCGCTGCTGGACGCCTACGGCGTGGGGGACGTGCCGCTCG
>NZ_JBQKLA010000062.1:0-1284 GCF_052116465.1 Collinsella sp. Sow4_D11
GGGACTGCGGACAAAAAGTTGGACCGTTGAGGTCCGGAACGGAGTCCGCATGGCATACAGTAGGAGAATGGTGGAGAGGGCCAGGGCGCTTCGCGGCGCCGGGCTCACCGTCATGGAGATAACCGAGATACTCGGCGGGCCCGGCAAGACGTCCGTCTGGCGCTGGATCAGGGACGTGCGCAAGCCCGCGGGAAGGGCCGGTGGAGGAATGGACCTGCCGCGACTCGTCGGGGACGGCCCCGACTACCCCGACATCGACCCGGAGGACAAGGACGCCCTGATCGAGCGGCTCAGGCTCGAGAACGCGGTGCTGAGGGCGGTGCAGGACGTTTTAAAAGCCGAGAGCCTCGACGGGATGTCGAACAGGGAGAAGACCCTGGTGATAGACCGCCTGAGGCCTGCGGGGAAGTGGTCCTTGAGAGAACTCACCGGCTTCTTGAGGATATCGAGGAGCTCCTATGACTACCAGCGCCGCGCGATCGCCAGGCCGGACCGCCTGGCGCCGCTGAGGGACGTCGTGCGGCGGGTGTTCCTGGAGGACGGCGACGGCGCGCGCGGCTACCGGTTCGTGGTGCGCAGGCTCCGCGAGCTCGACGACCCCGTGCGCGTCTCCGAGAAGGTCGTCCGGCGCATCATGCGCGAGGAGGGGCTCGTCCCGAGGTGGATGAAGAGGAGGGCCGGCGCCTACAGCTCCTACGGCGGCGAGGTGACCCCCGCCCCGCCGAACCTCGTGCGCCGCGACTTCCGCTCGGCCCTGCCGAACTTCCTGTGGCTCACCGACATAACCGAGTTCAGGCTGCCGACGGGCCGCAAGGTGTACCTGTCCGCCATCAGGGACTGCTTCGACTCCTCGGTCGTCGCCTGGCGGGCGGGCGAGCGCCCGGACGCCGACCTCGCGAACTCGACGCTGTCGGACGCGTGCTCCCGGCTGGCGCCCGGCGAGCACCCCGTGATCCACTCCGACCGCGGCGTGCACTACCGCTGGCCGGGCTGGATATCGATATGCGAGCGGAACGGCCTGGTCAGGAGCATGTCGGCCAAGGGCTGCAGCCCCGACAACGCCGCGATGGAGGGCTTCTTCGGCCTGCTCAAGAAGGAGTTCTTCCACGGGAGGGACTGGTCCGGCTGGTCGCCCGGGGAGTTCATCGAGGCCCTCGGCGCGTGGATAGGGCGCTTCAACTCCGAGCGGGCAAGCGACGCGCTCGGTGGCGCGACACCGGACGACTACCGGTCGTCGCTGGGGATGGCCGCGATTTAGCGGTCCAGGAAATCGTCCGCAGTCCC
>NZ_JBQKLA010000063.1:0-1203 GCF_052116465.1 Collinsella sp. Sow4_D11
ATTATCTGCTAACCAGTACATGGAAACAGCAGCATCATTTTCTGCATCACTGATTCAATCGGTCGGTGGAGATACCCAAAAGGCTGCCAAATTAGCCGACCAGACAATCGTTGATATGTCTGATAATGCAAACAAAATGGGCACTTCAATGGAAGCTATCCAAAATGCATATAACGGCTTTTCTAAACAAAACTACACCATGCTGGACAACCTCAAGCTTGGCTACGGTAAACAATATTGCCGTATTTAAAGTAGGTTAACCATTTTATTAATGGGTGTGCATACACTAACAAAAAATAAGTATGTGCTAATAGGGAACATCTAAGGCGAAAGCTATGACAATCCTATGCCAAGCCTGTAAAAATACAGGAAGGTTCAACGACTAGAGCTTTGCTCGTAGGGTGTCTATTAATACGACATTCGAAACGCCTACTATCAAAATCAAAGTTGCAAACCACCGTACATTGTGATATAATATAAATATACAAAAAAGAGGTGGAGATATGGAAAACTGGAAAGATATTAAAGGGTTTGAGGGATATTATCAAATATCTGACAACGGAAACGTTAGAAGTGTCACAAGACATGACGGAGTGCACGAGAGGATTGGGCAACCAATAAAAACTACACTTAAATATAACGGATATTTACAAGTTGGATTAAGGAAACACAACAAACGGAAATATTTTTCTATCCACAGGCTTGTAGCTATTAATTTTATAGATAATCCCGAAAATAAAAAACAAGTTAACCATATTGATTGCAACAAACAAAATAACAATATCAACAACCTTGAATGGGCAACATCAAAAGAAAATTTATATCATGCTAAAATTAATGGATTAAGAAATAATATGCCAAAAGGCGAAAAACATCCAAGTTTTGGAAAGTTTGCAGAAAACAGCAAAACAGCTAAACCTGTCATACGATATGAACGAAAAACAGGAAAAACAAAACTTTACGAGGCGAAAATATTAGCAAAAAATGATGGGTTCGACGTGACAAGCATTTCTAAATGTTGCCACAAAAAATTAAAAACACACAAAGGTTATGAATGGTATTTTGAAAAAGATTTTGATAAAGATATAGTCTAAGCCCTGAGGATTTGCAGAAATGCAAGTCCTTTTTAAATACCACGAAAGTGGGGGTATAAACTCTGTCTCTTATACACATCTGACGCTGCCGACGACTTAACGACAGTGT
>NZ_JBQKLA010000064.1:0-1118 GCF_052116465.1 Collinsella sp. Sow4_D11
TCGCTCATATGACCCAATCCGCTGTCAAGAGCCACAATGGCCCCGCCGACCGCTTGCAATCGGTCGGCGGGGCCTGCCGTTGAACCCGTCCCGGTCCGCCCCCGGCATGTCATCGACGCCTTCGGCTCAGTCTCATATCCGCGGATACCGTTCTGTCGGCCCGCACTCCATTCCTTCGGCGGGGTTCCCCAAGTCTGTCGAGGCGCATGCGGAGGGCTCCGCGCGCACAGCGAAATAGGGGGTATCCCCGAAGGCCGCCCGGCTCGCCGGGACGGGGGCTATGTCTATTCCGCGCCCTCCCGGCACATCATGCCGAGGGCCCAGAGCCACCTCACGAGCTCGGCCGCGGTGGCCGCGTTGGCCTTCGCCGCGGGCATGCCGCGGGCGAGCATCTCCTCGCGCCGCCGCAGGAGCCGCTCGGACCCCTTCCTCCCGTGCATCCTTATCTCGAGGGGCACGCCCGTGTCCCTCGGCATGAGCTTCGGCTGGTGCCGTGCCGCGGCGTAGCACCATGAACCCTCAACGGCCAGCTTCCTCACGAGCGCGTTGCCCGCACCGCTGATGCCTCCGAGCCGCACGGAGTCGCCACTCGACCTCTGACTCGGCGCGAGGCCGAAATAGGCCGTGACCTGCCTTCCGGAACGGAACCTCGTGAAGTCGCCGACCTCGGCCGAGAAGGCCGCGGCCAGCGCGAAGGCGCAGCCCTTGATCGACTGGAGGGCGGCCACCTCCGCGGCGATCGGGCTGGCATCCACGGCGGCCCTGTACTCGGAGAGCAGGTCCGCCCGGGCCTCCGCCGCGGCCTCGACCTCGTTCCTCAGGGCGGCGAGCGTCCGAACCCCGCCATCGTCCTCCGGCCTGACCTTGTCGAGCCACCTCAGGAAGTCGTAGGTCCAGTACTTCCTCGGGTTGCCGGCGGGCGTGGTGCCGCCGTAGACGAACCCCCGCTTTGCGAGGAAGGCGAGCAGCCGCTGCTTGGCGGTCGCCAGGCGCGCGGTCGCCCCGTCGTAGGCGCCGGCGAGGTCCCTGATGCCTTCGACCTCGGGGGAGGGGACCCATACGGGGGAGATGTCGTGGGCGAGTATCGCCTTGGCCATCCTGGCGGCGTCGTTCCTGTC
>NZ_JBQKLA010000065.1:0-978 GCF_052116465.1 Collinsella sp. Sow4_D11
CGGAGATGTGTATAAGAGACAGGGTATAGCACTAGTCATTATCACAGAAAAATCTCTTTTTACTCCAGGACCACTAACATAAATTACTTTATTATTTTCCCCAAGAAAATCTTTAAAACGTCCAGGCATTTCAACTATGTCAGTATCATAATATAACCATTTATAAGTATATGGTCTATAGGAACTTTTAACAATCTTACGCTCGTCATGGTTTATGGATATGTTAGAAGATAATTTCGTTTTAGTTTTCCTACTCCAACTCATATATGTTGAATCAGTGTTAATATAATCTAGTTTTTGTTTAGGCAAGTAATTACTTAATCTCTCACGTTCATTATTATAATTCCTAACTAATTTAGCCGAATTATCAAAAACATGTTTCTTCCCGAAATTATAAACCCAACTATCTCTACTCGTTGTAACACCAATTGCTGAATCTTTAAACATTGTATCCGTATAATTAGTAGAGGAGTCATTTCCCATAGGGACATAGTTTAAATAGTTTTTATCTCTCTTATTTATCCAATCACCATTTTCATCAGGAGATATTATTAACCAATCTACATTAATCATAGAATACGTTTTTTCAAGATAATCAAACTTGTCTTTTCTTGTTAAATAATCTCCAATATCATAATAATAAATATCATGATTTTGGCTACCATCTTTAATTAAAATAGTAATTGCTACTCCCGTCATAATGTCAAAGACATTTTGACCTTCTTTTTTGGCTAACTCACCTAAACGCTCTTTTATTGCTCCACGTAGGTTTAAGACATATACGTAATTGAACTCATTTTCAAAGCTTCTCCGAACACCATTCATCGTTTTAAAATCAACAAAAGAACTATTTGTTATAAATCCAATCACACCATTACTAGCTAACCTATCAGTAGCCCATCTGAATGCTTTTAAATAAGAATCATAAACAGAAACTACTCTTCTAGCATCTGTTAATCTAACATAACTATTAGTAAT
>NZ_JBQKLA010000066.1:0-963 GCF_052116465.1 Collinsella sp. Sow4_D11
AGATAAAACTACTGAAAATGCTCCTTTCCAAACGGAACTTGAGTTTGAGTGGGATAAATTTGAAGGTGCTATTTTTGGTAAAATTGTTCAAAAAGTTGGAGATCGTAAATATCTTGAGAATTGGTCGAAAGATGTTGCTAAAATAGCAGAACGTCAAATTAACTGGATTAAAAATAAGTTATCAGATAAAAAAGATCCGATTAGTTTAGAATTTAAAAAGTTCGTTTCATCATTACAACATAATATCAACGAAAGTATTGATGAAAATCAAGCTGCGGAAATGCTCTCACAGCATTTAATTACAAAACCTATATTTGAGGCACTATTTTCGGAATATAGTTTTGTAAATCAAAACCCTGTCTCCCAAGCGATGGAATCGATTGTATCAGAGCTAGAAAAAGCTGGTTTTGCCAAAGAACAAGAAAACCTAGAGCCTTTATATGAATCTGTCAGAATGCGAGCTGAAGGTGTTGAAAAAGCAGAGCACAAACAAAAAATTATTGTTACTTTGTATGATAAATTCTTCAAAACTGCTTTTAAAGCAACGACTGAAAGATTAGGGATTGTCTTTACCCCAATTGAAGTGGTCGATTTCATTGTTCATTCCGTTGATGATGTTCTAAAAAAACACTTTGGAAAAGCTTTAGCGAGTAAAGATGTGCATATTTTAGATCCGTTTACAGGTACGGGGACGTTTATTGTTCGAACATCGACTTACCTAAAAGAACAAATGGATGCTGGAGAAATATCGTTAGCTGATATCACACGTAAGTTCATGAAAGAATTACATGCGAATGAAATTGTCTTGTTAAGCTATTACATTGCGGCCATTAACATTGAATCAACCTTTGATGAAATAAATGGTGATGAAGAAGGGTATATTCCTTTTGAAGGAGTCGTCTTAACAGATACCTTTGAAAGTACAGAGACAGAAGATACATTAGATGATGATTACTTTGGTAC
>NZ_JBQKLA010000067.1:0-921 GCF_052116465.1 Collinsella sp. Sow4_D11
GGCGGTGTTCGCGCACTCATCCCACGCGCCATGAGGCAACCACGCGCCGGCGCTTTTGACCCATTGCCCAAGTCGGAGCTGGCGAAACACCGGCTCGCGTAGGGTGCGGGCCGCAGCCGCCAAGCCGTCCTCCGCGAGGAAGTCGCCTAGAGCCGGGTTGGCCAGCTTCCACGCCGCCCGGTCGTCGGCGGCGCAGCCGTCCGGCGCGGCGAACTCCCGCAAGAAGAACGCCGGGTCTTGGCCGCTTCGGCCATGCTCAACGAGCCTCCACATGATGGAATCGGCGGACGTGGCCGGGGTGCTGATGGCGAGAACGGTGCTTTCCGGGCGCTTGCCCGACACCGACGTGACCGCTTCCCAAACAGCCTCCGTGACCACGTGAAGCTCGTCCACGATCAACAACGACGGATCCCAACCGTGAAGCGCAGCCGGGTCCGCCGGCAGGGCAATCATAGTTGCGTCCCGTTGAGGCACCCTGATCTTGTCGGCGTAGATGTGGGCCCGCGCCGCCAGCTCCGGATTCAGCTCGATCATCCGCCGGGCCATGTTCAGCGCGATGTTGGCCTGTCGCTGGTCTGAGGCCACCACGAGCACCTCGGCACTATCCGGGCCACAGAACAGCTCAGCGACGGCCAGCGCGGCAGCCAGCGCCGTTTTGCCGTTGGCGCGGGGCAGGGACACCAGTGCGGTGCGGATGCCAACCCCGAACGCGCCCCGCACAATGTCGCGTTGCCAGGGGCGCAGCCTGAACGTGCCGCCGGAGCCCTTGCCCTTGGGGACGATGACGTGCTCACGGATGAACCGCTCACGACGCCGCGCCCGGTCACGCGGCCACCCCTTGAAGTCCAGGGCATCCACAGCAATCGGGGCCTTGGGACCGGCCTTCGTCGCGCTCATAGATACCCCCCGGGGGTATGAGAC
>NZ_JBQKLA010000068.1:0-887 GCF_052116465.1 Collinsella sp. Sow4_D11
CTTTATCCTTGTATGCCTTGAGTTCATTCTGCAACTCTTCGTTGTCCTTATTTGATTTTTTCAACGTGTCAAGCGTGCTGTTAGCTGCTTTTAGCTTTTCGGCTTGCTCGTTGTAGACATCTTTAGGGACAGCGTGTTTCGGAAACTCTTCTTTAAATGCGTTCATGACCGCATCAATTTCCGTTTTTCCGTCTGCAGTATGTTTCTCAATAAGTTCTTTTAACCAATCCATTGTTGGTTTACCTCCATAGATTTTTTATGCTGGCTCTCCCAGCAGGGAGTGTCTGCGATATGCCACACAGACATGGCTTGCCTAGTTTTATGTCATGTGACAGGACAATATAAAAACCGCATCGAATTCGACACGGTTAAGTTATGTGATTAACGCAGTCTTTCCCGCTGTCAAGATGAGTGACCACCTCCTATTTGAAAAGTTGCGCTGATGCAGACCAACCTGCAATAGTGTCAAAAAAGAACACCCCACTTTTTTCTTGGTTTGTACTTTTGCCAAAGTAATCAAAAGCAATGTGCTTATCAGTCACATCCATATTGCTTACGTCTTGAAATAATAATGTTTCGCCATTCTTTAAAAAGATAATAACTTGTTTTTCCATTTTTTTCTCCTCTATTTTGTCAAATCTGTAAACTTATTATTTAGCCCTCGCCCACTCTCGATAATTCCTGTACTTGATAATCTTACCGGTCTCATTATCTCGCCTTGATGTCAATGTGTCATCGTCTTTAAGCCGTGAGATTGTCCGGCATCTACAGTTGACATCCTCGCTTGCAAAACCAAACATATGCGGTTGCTTCGTCCGTAGACCGTTAATCTCAAAATAACCGTCCTTATCAGCCTTTGCACCGTCCAGTTCTGCGTGATTGTGCCT
>NZ_JBQKLA010000069.1:0-814 GCF_052116465.1 Collinsella sp. Sow4_D11
GAGACAGGCAAGCTCACCCGCTGGGTGCACCCGTCGGGGCGTACGTCGTGGTTCAACGCTGACCAGCCCCACAAGTCCCTGAACATGGTCGTGCAGGGCTATGGGCGCGAGCTGCTGGTGGATGCCATGTTCCGGTGGGAAGCCATGCACCCCGGCCACACGATCATCCCCATCCACGATGAAATGGTCATCCAAGTGGATGCTGAGCACGCCGACCAATACGCGGAAGACTTGGTGGCATGCATGACCACCACACTTGAGCCGTCTATCCCCATCGTGGCCGAAGCCGACGCGCCCACCACCCGGTGGGGTAGCGTTGAGTCATGAGGCCCAAGAAGAACCCCCGAAGCGATAGGGATTCACGCGGTTACGGGTCGGCGCACAAGAAGCGGCGTGAGCGTGAAGCCCGCAAGCTCAAGCACGCTGGGCAAGTACCGTGCGCCCGTTGCGGCTACCCGGTCTTCTATGAGTGGCCGCTGAGCCCGCCCGAGCCGCACGCGCCCAAGTGCCCCGCGGTCAAGTGTGAAGGAACCTGTTGGGCGGCTTGGGACTTGGGGCATACCGACGACCGAGCGGGCTACAACGGCATTGAGCACCGCTCATGCAACCGGAGCGCGGGCGCGGTCAACTCCAACAAGCCCAAGGCTAGGTTCGTGCCCGGGAAGGATTACGGATGGTGACGTGTTCACGGTGCGGCGAAGTACGCGCACACGTACGCGAACACTCAACTTGCACACTTGTCGTGTAACAGGCGCAAAGGTGCTAGTCAACCCCCAGTAAGGGCGTCCGCATCATGAGACAGGGGCTGTCTCTT
>NZ_JBQKLA010000070.1:0-789 GCF_052116465.1 Collinsella sp. Sow4_D11
TCGTGATGATGCGGGCGATCGCGTCCGTCATCGGGATCACGTCCGCCATCTCTGACACGCCAGTCCAGCGGCCCGTGCGGGGCCGGTTCAGGAACATTACGACCGGCACTCGGCCAAGGTTGTGCTCGTCGGGGTCGAACTCGTCGGCCCAGTCGTGGCCGTCGCGGATCAGGTAGCGGCTCTTGTTGGGCAGGTACAGGGTGGCGCGCTGCCGGTCATCGTCGCCGGTGTAGGTGCGCAGCGCGGCAGTCATGCGGCGGCGGGGGTCGATCTCGACCGAGAACGCCTCGGGCGACTCCACGGTGATCAGCGGCTGATCGGGTTCTTCAGGGTTTGTGGACACGACCGCGAAGCCGCGCCCGAAGGTGCGGCAGTCCTTGTGCAGCAGCGATGACTGGGAGGGCAAGTTGTTGTACTCCCACGCCTCCTGCAAACCGCGGTCGATCTTGTCGGAACCCGACCGCTGGAAGGCGCGCAACTGCTGGCGGCGCTCCGGCTCATCCACAGCCATGCGCGGCACATTGATCGCAACCTCGAACATGCGCAATTCAGGAGGCACGGCAAGCCCAATCACGTCGATCTTCTGCAGACCCTCGTAGTACATGTCGAGGTGCTTGTAGTCGCGCTTGATCTTCGAGGTCTTGCGGTGGAGGCGGTTCAGGACATCAATGTCGCCCATGCCACCTCCAATCATCGTCTAGGCGAAGCACCACACGGCGCTGCTCTCTTCGTCATCGGTCCAGCCGGTGTCCTGCACCGCCCGCCTCGCCGGGTAGGCGCCTGCGTCGG
>NZ_JBQKLA010000071.1:0-745 GCF_052116465.1 Collinsella sp. Sow4_D11
CCGGCACGTCTTGCCCACGAGCGGGCCCAGCGTCACCGCACGCGGGGGGCTCGTGTGGTACGCCGGGGGTAGGAGCGCGTAAGGGTCAGGCCGTAGCATCAGGCCGCCCCTAGCCCCGCCAGCAGTTGCGCGGCTTCGTCTTGGACGGCGGCAACGGGGTCTTTCGCAAGGTCTACGGTTTCGCGATCGCGCATGAAGTCTTTGTACGCGTCACGAAACGATTTCCCCATGCCGGTGAGGCTGCCGGGCGCGACGCTGCCGGGGTTGTCCAGAATGTGGGCCATGCCCAGCAAGTGAACCGCCAGCGGGTCTTCGTCGTAGTCGTTAATGCCCGCAGCCTCAAACCGTCGGCGCGTGGTTTCTTCCAGCCGCCCACGTAGCTCGGTGGGCTCGCCGTCGGCGTCGTCCCCCCGCCACGCATGGTTGGGCTCGGCGTCGTGGCCCTCAGGCTTGGGCGCGCGCCCGGCCTTCACCGCTGCCTTGGCCCGGTGCTTGGCCTGTCGGCACGTGTCTGAACACACGACGGCGTTAGACCGCCTGCCCGCCATGCTGCCCTTGCACACAACGCAACGCTTCCTGTTCATGCCGGCAAGGGTACCGCGAAACGTTACGGGTTCGGCGTCACGGTATGGCGACGCGGCAGAATAGGGGCATTGAACAGCGTTAAAACTCCGCTGGCTAGGGGCTGGTCACGCCCTTTTCCACGTGCTAGGTGTCCGCCCGATGGAGTGTCGGACACCTAGCA
>NZ_JBQKLA010000072.1:0-710 GCF_052116465.1 Collinsella sp. Sow4_D11
CGAACTAAAAAAGAGTTTAAACCTTACAATGATTATGTTGACAGGCCATTCGAATTAAAGTGGCCAACGGCATTTCCACTGGGGGAGCTAACAAAAGCAATAAAGAGTACTGATGATTATCACGCTCGAAATATTGAGAGACTACCACAGCAATCCCAAAACCAAATAGAATATTTTTTAGATCGCTCAATTAAACAAAATAAGGTACTAGAAATTCAGCTGAACTCATTAGATGAATATGATCGCGTAAAACCTCATGTGTTCGGAGTTTTTCGTGGAATGGCAGAATTTGACGTTGTATTGATTGGAGAAAACGAGGTCGATTTTTATGATATTAGAAACATTCAGATTCATAACTTCACGAAATGGAGCGAAGAGCATATACCTGAAGAAAATCCATTTGAGGAAGAAATAGAACGTTGCGAAATAATAGATGAATTTGTAGACGAATATTTCGATGATGAATGGATAGAATAGTATTATTCTTTTTTGTGCCAAAAAATGTGCCAAAAATTTTAGAATTCTGTTTTTCTTTACAAAACAGAATTGCTATATTATAGTGATTTCGAACACAGAAGAACACAGTAAAATACTAAATAACCTTAGAAATGAGGTATGAGTCCGTGTTGCAGCACGGGCTTTTTTATTGTGCGTAAGAGTATTTTTTCTTGAAATAAGACTGGCAAACATTAAAACATTCTGTTCTTAAC
>NZ_JBQKLA010000073.1:0-678 GCF_052116465.1 Collinsella sp. Sow4_D11
GTGATTTTAAATCTATCAAAGAGCGACCAGCTATTCGCTCTAAACGTCTAAAATTCTTCAACACATTTCTGGCATTCGCTTTTGTTTGTCGAAAATCTACTTCTTTTAGCAATTGAATCAAGTGAAATCGCTCCTTTTGTGGTATAATAACTATGTCGAAAATATTACTCACAGTCGGAGCAATCCGGCTTTTTTTATTTACTTTTATTGAAATTTCTTATTTCATCATGATATAATATAGACAACTCAATTCATCTTGAGTGATGTCATCTGGAAAACTCGACTAGAAAAAACTAGTTGAGTTTTTCTATTTATGATAAAATATTTTTATTGTGACCAATGTTTGGGGCAAAGTAACCTCACATATCACAAGCTACCACTTTTCTGGTAAAATATTCTTCTTAGTCAACCAGTGGTCGGTTGGCTTTTTTATACTTGATTTTTTATAATGGGTTTGGTATAAAAATACTATAAAAAATAAACTTAATATTATTTCTTACAGAACTACCTAGCGGAAACTAGGTAGTTTTTTATACTATCGATTGTAAAAACTAAAATACATTGGTTTCAAAACTATTTAAACCCACTTATTAAACGACTAAACCAGTGTCCAATTATTTCTGGATGTGAAATAAAATATCCGATTCCCACAATTGAAACAATCCAGCATATGCCTAT
>NZ_JBQKLA010000074.1:0-627 GCF_052116465.1 Collinsella sp. Sow4_D11
CGCCGCTGCCCCGTATGCGGCAGGGCCTGCGACTTCTACGACATGGCGAACCGCGGGGCCCCCAGGCTGTGGAGGGCGATGGACCTGGCGCGCTCGGCCTGCTACCTGGAGCACGCGCCCTGCAGGGTGCGCTGCCCGGAGCACGGCGTGCGCACCGAGGCCGTCCCCTGGGCGCGGCACGGGGCGCGCTTCACGCGCGACTTCGAGGACTGGGTGGCGTGGCTGGCGGTCCGCTGCACCGCCTCGGCGGTCTCCGAGCTCGCCCGCGTCGAGTGGCACAGCGTGGGCGGCGTGTGCAGGCGCGTCTACGCCGAGCTGGAGGCCGCGCGCGGCGCCTCGAGGTTCGACGGCGTGCGCCGCATCGGCATCGACGAGACGTCGTACAAGAAGGGCCACAAGTACGTCACGGTGGTCGTCGACCACGACCGCGGCTGCCTCATCTGGGCGCACGAGGGCACCGGCAAGGACGTTCTCAACCTGTTCCTCGACGAGCTCACGCGCGAGCAGAGGCGCGCCTGTTTTTCACAACAACTAAATTTAGGATTTCACGACTAATTTCTTTCGGGTTTCACCGTTTTGCAAAGGTGCCGCACCCTTTCTTCGCTAACTGTCCGATCTTCCCATCAT
>NZ_JBQKLA010000075.1:0-590 GCF_052116465.1 Collinsella sp. Sow4_D11
CAAATGGTGTTGATTAATAGTTTTTATCTTTTGAACGGTCCACTCTTCGGAGTGGGCTTTTTGTTATTGAACCGAAAAACTCCGTTGTAAGAGGTCGTTAAACGGGCGTATATGAAAAAGTGGCGCAACCCTCTAACATAAGGATTGCGCCACTGCTGTACTCGAATTATTTATTCGTGGCAGATCTCCTGCACTTTCGGTGACCAGGGTAAATAGTCCTGTAGGACCGTCAAGTCCCCGGGCACCGGCAAATTAGGTAATGCGGTTCTGTTGCGAAGTTTGAAAATCAAACGCGTTCTCTCTGAACTCCAAATATCTTAGGCTGGTATTCCCATTAATACCTTGATTTCAGTAGACACCGAAAAGCCGAAGAGCGTTCCATTTCTTCGGTTCTTTTTATATATTCCTCGAAGGGTCTCCATGCCCTTAATCGTGGAAGAGGCTGTACGGAGACTTTGATAAAACTTATTTCGTCGTTTAATAGGTCGATGGTCTTGTTCTATTAAATTGTTAAGATACTTCACAGTTCGGTGCTCTGTCTTAGTATATAAACCCACACTCTGTAACTTACTAAAGGCGGAGCCAAGAGA
>NZ_JBQKLA010000076.1:0-478 GCF_052116465.1 Collinsella sp. Sow4_D11
ATAACCCTTTTCCCCTTTGATCTTTATTTTATTTTCACCCTGGAGCATAGAATAATCCGACTCATATGTTGTTCTAAAATCTAATTCACTCCTTACTGTTTCCGTCTTCGTCGTGATTCGATCTTTGGTGCCTTTTAGTGTTACTTCATCGATGGGTTCTTTTCTTGTTTCCTTAATTTTAACTCGTTTGCTTTCAATACCATCGATATAGGTGACTTTATAGGTTCTTTCTAAACTGCCATTGACGCCCTTGGTTCGGATTTTGCTTTCATCTTTAAATAGATTTTTATCATCCTTCGTTATTTTCTTAAAGGGCAGTACCTCGTTTGTTTTTAAATTTTCAGTGGTGATCTTTTGCGCTGCTGACGTTAAACCATAGAAAGCAATGCCTTCTTGTTTCCAACCTCGAGTGGCCAAAACTTTGTATTCATTGGAATCTTTGGTATAAAGGTGCTTTTTCATATCCGAATGATAAAGT
>NZ_JBQKLA010000077.1:0-470 GCF_052116465.1 Collinsella sp. Sow4_D11
GGTTGTCACGAGCTCCAACCCGCGGGAGTCTCACGCCGCTATGGACGGCGAGACGGTACCCATTGACGGAACTTTCAGCAACGGCCTTGATTGGCCCGCGTCATGCGGTGACCCAGACGAGGTGGCGGGGTGTCAGTGCGAGGTCAGCGTTTCGTGGTAGGTATGCTGGACACGACAGGAAGGGGCGCACGATGAGCGGCGTTAACACCGTGGGCGTCAAGCACGCCCCGTTCAACATTAAGGCGGCAGGCGACGAGGACGGCCTGAAGCCCGGCGCGTTCGTCGGCTACGCGTCCGTGTTCGGCAACGTGGACAGCTACGGCGACATTGTGGAGCCGGGCGCGTTCGCTGACACGCTGGAAGCGCTCAAGGCGAAGGGTGACCCCATCCCCCTGTTGTGGGGCCATGACATGTTCGACCCGTTCAGCAACATCGGCACCATTGACCCAACAAGCGCGGTTGAGCATGAG
>NZ_JBQKLA010000078.1:0-465 GCF_052116465.1 Collinsella sp. Sow4_D11
GGGCAGGCGTCGGCCTTCTCGATCATCTCGGGCTTAACGTCGATATCAGTCATGGTCGTAAGCCTCCAGTACCTCGGCGGTGATGTGCTCGGTTTGGGTGCGCTTGCGTGCGTTGCCCGTGAAACCGCACGAGCACTGGGTTCCGTGGAAGTGGTGAATGCCATCCACGAGGAAAGCGGCCCCCGCGAGTCGCTGGAGGGTGCCCTCTTGCGCCTCGGCCTGCGCTTTTCGGATGATGTCCGGGACGACAGCGAGCAGGACGGTCTCGGTGATGTGGCGGTCGAAGCCCTCCACGTCATAGGACTCAGTCGCGGTCCAGCCGCACACACAGCTGGGAATCCATGTCCTGCTGTCAACGCGATACTCGTGGTGCTTCCAGTCGATTGCCTTCGCGGCCTTCTCGATCATCTCGTCGGTCAGGTAGTCGTTGAGGTCACTCATCGTCGTCTCCGATCAGTGCGGCGA
>NZ_JBQKLA010000079.1:0-447 GCF_052116465.1 Collinsella sp. Sow4_D11
GACGACGACGGCGACCGCTCGACGCGGCGCGTCGGCGTGAAGGGGTCCACGAACGGGAATCGCGGCGGCAGCGGCGGCAGCGACTCCCGTGAAGAGATGGCTCGGGCTCTCTTCGGAGCCTGACCACCAAGGCATTCCACCAACCTAGAAAGGCACTCGCATGGCTGTCACTATCGATGGTATGAAGGTCGATCTCCCCAAGGAGTGGGGTGCTACGCAGCTCGCCAAGGGCTTCGAGCAGTCTGTCGTCGGCCAGCTCAAGGGCGGCACGCCCATGAACATGGGTGAGTACGTGATCCCGCAGTACGAGGGTGGCTTCGAGGTCGGCTACACCGCTGAGATGGGCATGAAGCCGGTCTCCGAGGTGTCTCTCACCACGAAGACGATGGCCCCGGTGAAGTTCGCCGGTATCATCGTGGTCTCCCGCGAGTTCGCGAAGCGCAACCC
>NZ_JBQKLA010000080.1:0-445 GCF_052116465.1 Collinsella sp. Sow4_D11
CAGCCAGCCCCTACCGCATGGCCTCGCGCGTAGGGGGTGGCTGCATCTCAGAGAGGCCACCATGTCTGAATCGAAGTACGCCCAACTGCTTGACGCCCGCGTGAAGTCGAGCATCCGCCGCACCACCACCGCACCCGTCTGCCTGGACCCCGCACTGTGGGAGGCGCTGGAGACCGCCAGGGAAGCCCTGGACGCATGCCCCAGCGCGGACGGCGGCGCGGCACCCAAAACGCAGTCGCTATGTGCCAAGCCGTCCGGACGTCAGGCAGCAGAGGAGGCTGTGGAAGCGGCCCGTGCTGAGCTGCGTGAGGCGTCGATCCTGATCCACTACCGTGCGTTGCTGCCCGCCGAGTCGAGGGCGTTCTACGCCGACATCGACGGCGAGGGACCCGCGACCGACGTGTACGCGAACCTGATGCGCCGATGCTTCGCCTACGCCACCACC
>NZ_JBQKLA010000081.1:0-405 GCF_052116465.1 Collinsella sp. Sow4_D11
GGTATGCCATGGAGAACGGTTTCGCGAACGACATGTCCGCCGCCACCTTCCTGCCCGAGCTCACCAACACCAACGCCCTGGGCTACCTGTCCATCATCATCTTCAACTTCATGGGCTTCGAGGTCATCTGCACCATGACCGATGACATGGCCGATCCCGCTCGCGATATCCCCAAGGCTATCGTCGTCGGTGGCGTGGCTATTGCCGTCATCTACCTGTTCGCTGGCTTCGGCATCGGCGCCGCCATCCCGGCCGACTCCATCGACCCCGACTACGGCATGATCGTCGCGGTCCAGACCATGGTGGGCGATTCCGTGCTCTTCAAGGTCATCTGCATCGCCTTCCTGATCACCCTGTTCGCCAACATGGCCGCCTGGTCCTTCGGCGTCAACTCCGTCGCCCGCT
>NZ_JBQKLA010000082.1:0-402 GCF_052116465.1 Collinsella sp. Sow4_D11
CTGTCGTAATCGTTGGAGCGTTCTTGGTATAGGTAACCGTGAATTCTAAGTCCTTTGAGTCCCCGTTAACTGTTTGCTTGTCAATTTGCGCCTTGTCAGCTGTATAACCCTTTAATTCAGGACTCTTGACTGCGTCAAAGCTTTGAGCTGCTGACCAATTACCATACGTCTTTTCCCCAGTTACTGCGTCAGTTGAGACTGAACGTGTGAAGTCAACAGAAGCAGTGTGATCAGCAGGAGTTTGCTTACCAGCGCCTTGATAATGAATGGTCTCATTAACTGTCTTCTTCTCTGTCGTAATCGTTGGAGCGTTCTTGGTATAGGTAACCGTGAATTCTAAGTCCTTTGAGTCCCCGTTAACTGTTTGCTTGTCAATTTGCGCCTTGTCAGCTGTATAACCCT
>NZ_JBQKLA010000083.1:0-337 GCF_052116465.1 Collinsella sp. Sow4_D11
CATTGTGGACGCGGTCGCCGCCATGTTGGGGCGCAGCCATCCGCTGACGATGGTCGTGGGCGCGGCCTTTTTGGTGACGCTGTTCGCCAACATGATCTGCTGGAGCTTTGGTGTCAACAACGTGGCGAGCTATGCCGCGCGTCACGGCAATATGCCGCGTCCCTTTGCGCTGGTGTCCAAGAAGACCGGCATGCCCAATGGCTCGGCACTCATTAACGGTTGTTTTGCCAGCCTGGTGCTGCTGCTTCAGATTCCGCTGGGCGAGGGCTCCGACGTCTTTTGGGTTTTCTTCTCGATGAACGTCGTCTTCCTGCTTATGAGCTATATTCCGATGTTC
>NZ_JBQKLA010000084.1:0-327 GCF_052116465.1 Collinsella sp. Sow4_D11
GCCCAGCTCAGCGGGCGAAAACAACGATCTGGAACTGAAACGGCCCCGGGAGGGGCCGTTTCCGCGTCATCCGCCTATGATTGCTAAGCCAAATTCAGACAACCGAAGAGGCGTGACGCATGAAGAGTCTACTACTTCTCGCCCTCGGTCTGGCCCGCACGGTCGTCCTGGGCGCGCGCATCGAGGCCGAGCGCATCGTCGTGAGCGTCCGGCCCCACAAGCGCGAGCAGCGCCGCTGCCCCGTATGCGGCAGGGCCTGCGACTTCTACGACATGGCGAACCGCGGGGCCCCCAGGCTGTGGAGGGCGATGGACCTGGCGCGCTCGG
>NZ_JBQKLA010000085.1:0-305 GCF_052116465.1 Collinsella sp. Sow4_D11
CACCGGTCAGCGGCGCCCTGGCCTCCCACGGGCTGGCCCCGCAGTACTCTCGGCGCGATGGGGCTTAGCTTCCGGGTTCGGAACGGGACCGGGCGTGCCCCCCATGCTCTGACCGCTGACCGGTGGGCGGCGCCCACCGTTACGGTGCCCGGGTGTCTCATCCACGTGCCCTGGGGGCCGCATGGCGCATAGGGGAGATCCGACTCGGGGGCATCCTCGTGCCCGGACCGCGCGTGAGCGCTGGGTCCCGCGGGCCGCGAGGTGCGGTTCCGGAAGAGCTCGGGCGATTAGTGCGGCTCGGCTGA